>JAFGQF010000265.1 GCA_016935775.1 Caldifarciminota bacterium | reverse complement strand
GGCGAGCGGGTCGCCACCTCCCAGGCGGTCGGGCTCAGCAGGGACTTTGTCCATTTTGAACTGCGCCGCCAGGGCCAGGCCACCGACCCGCTGGAATGGCTGGAGCCGTGAACCCCTGTCCCGGGCTCATCGGCCAGCCCCGCGCCTGCTCACGGCTGGCGGCGCTGCTTGAGTCCGGCAGCCTGCCCTCATTGCTGTTCGCCGGGCCGGCCGGCGTCGGCAAGCGAACCGCCGCGCTCCAGCTCGCCCGGGCGGCGAACTGCGAGACCGGGACCGGCCAGCCTTGCGGCGAATGTCACTCCTGCCGCACGATTGCCTCGCTGCACCATCCCGACGTCAAGGTCGTCTTCCCGGTCCGGCTGCCGAAGAAACGCGGAGACGAAGAAACCATCGAGAGCGTGGTCGACAAAGTGCTCGAACTCTCACGGAACTACACCCTGGTCCGGGCCCAGCCCCCGGCCCAGCCCCAGCTCAGCATCAGCATCAAACTCGTCCGCTGGCTGCGCCAGGAAATGGCCCGGCCGCCTTTTACCGCCCGGCGCCGCTTCTTCATCGTCCTCAATGCCCACCAGATGACCGACGAAGCCGCCAACGCCTTTCTCAAGATTCTCGAGGAGCCGCAGGCGAAAACAACGATCATCCTTACAACCAACCGGCTCAACTCGCTGCTGCCGACGGTCCGCTCCCGCTGCCGGCTGGTCAGGTTCGCGGGCGTTCCCGCGCCCGAACTGGTGTCGTGGCTGGTCAATGACCGGGGCGTACCGCCGGACACCGCCCGGATGTCGGCGGCGGTAGCCGATGGCTCGCCCGGCAGGGCGCTGGGCTTCATTGAGAACCCGGACGACTACCTCTCCGGCCCGGCCCTGGCGTTTTTCGCGAGCGGCGGGGCCGGCGAAGCCGAAGTCCTGGCCGCGCTGGATGAACTGCGCGGCACTCCGACAACAGTCGTCGTTTCGACCTTCCTGTTTCTGTACCACCAGGCGCTGCGCGCCCGCCACGGCGTTGACACCGACCTCGCCCCCGCCATCGCCGAACCGGTCCGTCGGGCCGCCAGCCTGCCCGACGACTACCTGCGCCGGGTCATCGGGTACCTGGCCGGCCGGCTCCGGGAAGCACGCTCACCAATCGAGCCTCGGCTCTTCCTCTACACCCTCCTCTCGTCCCTGCGCCGACCGTCCTGACCGCCTTCCGACTGTGGCCGGCTTGACTGGTCCGCTCGCCGGGCATATCATCGGTTCCCGTGCCAACCGCTAACCGAGGACACGAATGACCGAGAGCCGCGGCCGGCTTCCGCTGATCATCGGGCTGGTGCTGCTGCTGGGATTTGCCGGGGCCGCCGCGGCCTGGCTCGCGCTCCGCTCGGGACTGCCGCCCGCGGCCGAGATAGCCGGGTACCGGGCCCCGGCCGCGACGCGCGTTCTCGACAGCCGCGGCCGGCTCATCACCGAGTTCTTCCAGGAACGGCGCCGGCCGGTACCGCTCGACTCGATTCCCGGCTGCCTGAAGACCGCGGTCGTCGCGGTCGAGGACCGGCGATTCTATCGCCACTGGGGCATCGATCTCGAACGGCTGCCCGGGCTCCTCTGGTGGATGGTCCGCCACCCCGGCCGGCTCAAGGGCACCTCGACAATCACCCAGCAGCTCGCCCGTTCGATGTTCCTGACCTTCGAACGCACCGTCAGCCGCAAGCTCAAGGAGATGATTCTCGCCGTCGAGCTCGAGCGGCAGTACTCGAAGGACGAAATCCTCGAGATGTACCTGAACCAGATCTGGCTCGGCGGTTCGGTCTACGGCGTCGAGGCCGCGGCCGAAAGGTACTTCGGACGCCGGGTCGCCCAGCTCACCACCGCCGAATGCGCCGCCATCGCCGCGCTGATTGCCAACCCGGCGGCGTACTCTCCTTACTACGCCGCCGACCGGCTGGTCCGGCGCCGCGACTTCTTCCTCGCCAAGCTGCGCCAGCTCGGCGAACTCACCGAAGACGAGTATGCGGCCGCGGTCGCCGAGCCACTGGTTGTCCGGCCCGCGCCGCCCGGCGGCAATGACGCGCCCTACTTCGTCGAGGAAGTGCGGCGCGACCTGATGGACCGCTACGGCCCGGACTTCGTCTACCGTTCCGGCGCCACCGTCGAAACGACTCTGGACCTCGAGATCCAGCGGGCCGCCAACGAAGTAATCGAGCGCCGGCTGGCCGAGATCGAGGAAGGCTACAAGCTCCGCCACCCGAGGACCTGGTACGACTCGGTGGCGCAGTTCGACAGCCTGGTCGGCCCGCCCGGGTATCTCCAGGGCGCGCTTGTCGCCATCGACGTCCAAACCGGGGCGGTGCGCGCGCTTGTCGGCGGCCGCGACTTCCGGGCGAGCGAGTACAACCGCGCGACCCAGGCCCGGCGCCAGACCGGCTCATCGTTCAAGCCTTTCCTCTATGCGGCCGCGCTCGACAACGGCTTCACCTGCGCCGACGTCCTGGTTGACTCGACGGTCGAGTTGCGCATCCCGGGACAGCCGACCTACCGGCCGCAGAACTACGACCGCAAGATGATGGGCCCGGTGACCGTCCGCCAGGCGCTTGCCCTCTCCCGCAACCTCGTCGCGGTCCGGCTGATCGAGAAGGTCGGGCCCGAGCTGGTCGCCCGCTACGCCAACCTGCTCGGCGTGCGGCAGAAACTGCTCCCGGTCTACTCGCTGGCCCTGGGCTCGGTCGAGGTCCCGCTGATCGAGATGACCATCGCATTCAACACCCTGGCGAACTCCGGGGTCCGGGTGAAACCGCTGTTCATCACGCGGGTGGTCGACAGCCGCGGCTCCCTGGTCGAAGAGAACCTGCCCGAAACCCAGCCGGTGATCTCGCCGACCACCGCCTACCTCGTCACCAGCCTGATGCAGAGCGTCGTTGACGAGGGCACTGCGACGTCGGTGCGCTCGGCGGGTTTCTCCGGCCCGGCCGCGGGCAAGACCGGCACGACCGACGACTACACCGACGCCTGGTTCATCGGCTACACGCCCGGGCTCTGCTGCGGGGTCTGGGCAGGCTACGACCGGCCGCGGACAATCTTCCGGGGCGCGACCGGCGGCGGCGTGGCCGCGCCGATCTGGGGACGCTTCATGCGCCAGGTCCGGGCCGACACCCTGGGCCCGAAACGGTTCGAGGTGCCGCCCGGCATCGTAACCGCGCCGATCTGCGAGGAATCGGGTGAACTCGCCACCCCGCGCTGCGTGCGCGTGCGTTACGAGATCTTCGCCCGCGGCACCGAACCGGCCGACCAGTGCCCGCTGCACTCGCGCGCGCCCCGTCCGGCCCCGCCGCCGCCCGACTCCTTCCAGCCGCTTGAGGAACCGCCCGGCAGCCGCTGAGGTACTCCAGGCCCGCCCCGCGCAGACCGCCCGCCCGGCGCATTGACTCCGGCGGCTCCGGGTCTAACATTGGCGCAGGATGCCGATGGCGCGGACCAGCGACGAATCACACCAGGCCACTCGCCGATGCTCGGGCTGCTCATCTGCCTGACGCTCGGCCAGGCCGCGGTCCCGGACTCGTCCCCGGTTGACACGGTCCACTACGGCGGCCGAAACGTCCGCTACCGGGTGAAGGATGCCGATGTCCTGCTGCTGGACTCGGCCTGGGTTCGCTACCGGGAGATGACGGTCCACTCCGACTCGATTCACTACGACCTCGACGAACAGCGGTTGCGGGCGTACGGCGAGGTGCTCTTCACCTCGGGCGACCAGAACATCAACGGCGTCGAGCTCCAGTACGACATCGACACCCGCAAGGGAATGATGCGCACCGCGCGCACCGAGCTCCAGGACGGCTTCTTCCACGCCGAAGAGGTCTGGCTGGTCGAGGAGAAAACCATCCACGCCCGGCGCGGCTACTACACCACCTGTGACCGCGACCATCCCCACTACGACTTCTTCGGGCCGCGCGTCAAGCTGCTGATGGACGACATCGTCATCACCCGGCCGGTGCTGCTGCGGCTGTTCGGCTTCCCGGTGCTCGCCGCGCCTTTCTGGCTCGTGCCGGTCGCCAACCAGCGCCAGTCCGGCCTGATGCCGTTCAAGGTCGGGTTCTCCAACGACCAGGGCTGGTACGGCAAGGACCTGGCCTGGTACCAGGTCATCAACGAGTACGCCGATGCGACCGTTTACCTCGACGTGATGACCCGCAAGGGCATCCAGCCCCGGGCCGAAGCGGTCTACATCGTCAACCCGCTGGCCCGCGGCTCAATCCAGGGCTCGTGGATCCGCGAGTGGGACACCCGCCGCACCCGCTACAGCTTCAACGCCAGTCACTCCTCGGTGTTCCTGTTCGACTCCGAGCTGAAGGCCGAGGCCGACGTCGTCTCCGACTCCCGCTACGTGCCCGAGTACGGCGAAGACCAGGTCGACTGGCTCAAGCAGGAGGCGTCGTCGTTCATCCAGCTCACCAGGCCGATCCGTCGCGTCGGCAACTTCTCGGTCCTCGCCCGCAACCGGCGCGAGTTTCTCCAGCACCGCAGCTACTCCCAACTGCCCTCGGCCCGGCTGAGCTTCGGGACCCGGCCGCTGGTGGCGGGCTGGAACTTCGCGCCCGGCCTGGGCTTCGAGAACGTTCTCAGGAACTACGCCGACTCGCTCGACGCCGACACCGCCCGGTCGGTGGAACTCGACGGCCGGGCCTCGGTCGGGTTCTCCAGTCCCGACTACCGGCTCGGCTCGGTCGGCGGGCTGCGCCTGCGCCACGACGTCGCGCTCTCGGCCGAGCGGGAATACTGGAACGACACCCTCGCCTCATCGCCGGCGCGGCTGGGCAACGAACTGCGGGTCGAACTCGACCAGCGCCTCGGCGGCGGCATCGCCCTGCGCCAGTCAATCTCCGCGGGCCAGGACAACCGGCTCGACACCGCCGCCTTCCCCCAGACGCGCTACTCGGCCTCGGCCGGAACAGAGCTGGCGCTCTACCGGGTGTTCGGCATCGAGACCGGCAACCTGCACGGCCTGCTGCACACCGTCCGGCCAAGCGCCTACCTCACCTACCAGCCCGGGGTTACCAGCCGGCGGATTCTCGGCACGCCCGACCTGCTCGAACCCGAGGACGTCTACGCGAGCTACCGGATCGACAACGGTTTCCAGGCCAAGGCCGGCTCCACCCGGGCGGTGGTCGACCTCGGCCGGGTGGGGTTGTCCGGTTCATACGACCTGCTCGACCGCCGGCTCTCCCCGCTCCGCGCCGACGCCGCGCTCTACCCCCTGCGCTCGGTCGAGGGACTGGACCTGCAGTTGGACGCCGGCGTGAGCTTCGACCTCGAGACTCTCAGGTTCAGGGACGACTACTCGGTCGGCGGCTCGTTCTCCTGGGACGCACTGCTCTGGCGCGGCCCGGTCACCGCGGCCGACTCCTCCGCCGGCCGGACGGACTCGGACTGGCGGGTCCAGCTCCGGCTCCGCCACAGCCTGACCGGCAACAACAACATGCTCACCGGCTCGTTCGGGTTCCAGTTCCCGGGCTGGCGGGTGGACCTCGCCAGCATCGGCTACAACTTCAAGACCGCCGAACTGACCGACTACAGCGTCACGGTCTGGCGCGACCTCCACTGCTGGGAAGCGCTCGCCACGTTCGAGAAGCTCGGTGCTTCCTGGAAGTACGACTTCGAGGTCCGCATCAAACGGCTGCCCGACGTCAAGTTCGGCAAGAGCACCTTCCGCACCTTCCTGCCCGAATGAGCCCGCGCCGCCGGCCCGAACCGCCAGGAACAGCCAACCACCGAAACACAGAGAGAACGAGAGTCCGGACCGGGCGCAGGAATCAGGGCTTGAAGCACACCAACCCGGACCAGGAGCATTCGTCAATCGTCATTCGTCACTCCCCATTCGACACCCGCCATTCGCCATTCGACTCCCGCCATTCGCCATTCGTCACAGGAACTGCCTCGGTGGCAGCACGTCATTCGCCATTGTCCGGGCTCTGGCTGGCCTCCTCCTCCCCGCGCCGCCGCGCCATCCTGCGCGCCCTAGGCCTCGGGTTCCGGGCCGTCACGCCGGGCCCTGACCTTGACCCGGCTGTCGGCCCGCGCGACCCCGGGGCCTACGCGGTCGCCAACGCCCGGCACAAGGCGCAATCGGCGGCCGACGGCATCCGGGACGGCCTGGTCATCGGTTGCGACACGGTCGTCTGCATCGGGAACCGGGTTCTCGGCAAGCCGGCCGATGCTGCCGACGCGCGCCGGGCGCTGAAGCTGCTCTCCGGCCGGGCTCATCGTGTCATCTCGGGCGTGGCGGTCATCTCGCGGCCGGGCGGCGGCGTTCGCACCGGCGTCGAAACCACGCTGGTGACATTCCGCCGGCTGTCCCCGGGCGACATCGACGCCTACCTCGCCACCGGCGAGCCGTTCGACAAGGCGGGAGGTTACGGGATCCAGGGTTGGGCAGGCCGGTTCGTCACCTCGGTGCGGGGCTCATACCTCAACGTCGTCGGGTTGCCGGTGGCCCGGCTGCTCGAACTGCTGGAATCGGGCTAGGGCGTGGTCCTGGTCGCCCGCAGCCGGAACTCGCGGTCCGTCTTCAGGGCACGGTTGTCCACCAGCAACCGGTACCAGCCGGTCTGCGGCACCACCGCCGAGAAGGTGTCGTGCGGCGTGTCGGCCAGCCCCACCAGCCAGCCGAAGCTGTCCCGGGCCAGCCAGCGCTGGTAGTCGTCCTCGCCGAGCAGGTAGAACGACAGCCGCTCGCTGTCCGTGACCGCGAACTCGCCGCGCACCCGGTACCCGGTCCTGAGACTCTCGGGCCACTGCCGGAACAGCCCGGCCTTCACCTCGCCGGAGTAGTC
>JAFGQF010000264.1 GCA_016935775.1 Caldifarciminota bacterium | reverse complement strand
TGCCCGAGTCGTCGGTGGCGTCCCAGGTCCAGCGGTGGACGCCGGGTTCGAGCCGGGCGTCGGCCAGGCGCCGGACCGGGCGGCCGGCGGCGTCGTAAATCTCCACGACCGCGCGGCCGGGCCGGTCGAACCGGGCCCCGAGCTCGGTGCGGGCACCGAAGACGCTGGGCTCGGCCGTGAGCCGGCAGAGGCCGGTCCCGGGCAGTTCCTCGACCCCGGGCTCGAAGCGGACGAACATCAGCCAGGCCGGGCCGTCGAGCGGGAAATCGTACTGCTGGTCCGGTTCGGGCGACTCGATGACAAAGGTCGGCTGCGTTTCTCCCTCGATGGAGAAGAAGACGTAGAACTGCAGGGGCAGTTCCTCGATTTCGAGGTTCAAGGTGTCCTCGGTTTCGCGCGGGCCGCCGAAGCCGGGAGTAGCGATGGTGTCGGTGCCGGTTTCGAACTGGCGGCCGAGCGAGTCCACGAACAGCGGGTAGTCGCCCGTGTTGAGGATGGCGTGAAAGACTTCCTGGCCCGGGGCGGCCGAGACACCGAGCGCGAGGCAGTAGACCAGCAGGACGGTCAGACGGTTCATTTTTTGCTCCCTGGTTTGGATTCCGCAGAAGTTACCGGCCACAGGGTAGCCTTCCCGGCCGCGATGTCAAGCGGGCGGAGCCGCGCCGGTCGCGGATTGCCGCTTGACAAGGGATGCCGGGGGGGGTAGGATTTTCCGGGTTGCTTCCCATTGCCTGACGGCTGTGGATTGTTTGGCCTCGTAAGGGCCGTCGTTCGGCGTCGGGGGGCAGGTACAAGAGCTGGCCGACACCAAACCAAGGAGGCCTGTATGAGAAGGTTGCTTCCGGTCCTCTTCGCACTGTGCGCCATCACCGTGGCCGCGGGCGAATGGGCGGATGCGATGCCGGCGGACGCGCTAGTCCCCGGCGCCCCGGCGCAGATTGCGCCGGGCGAAACCCAGGCAGTCGAACTGAAGGAGCCGGAGACCGGCCCCGCGCTCGACGGGCGCGGGCCGCGGGTCGAGCCGGGCGTTGACGCGAGCTGGTCCACGCCGTTCAACGTCTCGGAGTCAACCTCGATCGAGTACCTGGTCTACTCGACGAGCCGGGCCATCTACGTTGACGCTTCGGGCAACGTCCACATGGTGTACTACACCACCCGCAGCACGCCCAACCCGGTGGTCTATCGCAAGTACGACGCCGGGACGAGCACCTGGCTGCCGGAGACGACCATCGCCCAGAGCACGATCGGCTCGTACTATTACCGGCCGGCGATCGCGGGCGACAACTCGGGCAACTTGCACGTGGCCTGGTACAGCTCGACCGCGGGCGCGGGCTACGGGCTCTATTACCAGAAGTTCGACGCGACGAGCGGCTGGCAGCCTGAGACCCTGCTGGTCGTGCCGCCGACCAGCGCGCTCCAGTACTACCCGCACGTGGTCTGCCGACCGGGCGGCGACAACGTACATATCGCCTGGTACGGCGAAGTCACAAACAACTCCGTCTACCGCGCGCGGCACATCGAGTACGTTCCCGGCACCGGCTGGTCCGCCGTCACCGAGGTGGATACGCTGGTGACCGAGACGTGCTATGACGTGAGCTGCGCTGTGGACGCCAGCAACAACGTCTACATGGTCTGGGTTTCGGACCCCGACTATTCTTCGACCTACGACCGAGTCTGGTACCGTTCCCGCATCGGCGGGACCTGGGGCACGGCCGAGATCGCCTCGCCGGTCGCGCAGATCGGCGAAATCTGCGACGACCCGTTCCCGGCGGTTGACGGCTCGGGCAACGTCCACGTGGTGTGGGATGCCGACGAGCCGGTGAGCGGCACGCTCTACGAGCGGGTCTGGTACCGGGTGCGCTCGTCGGGCGGCGGCTGGGGCACGACCGAGCAGGTGAGCGTCAACGACACGTACTATCAGTACGAGGCCCAGGTGAGCGTCTCCGGCACCGATGTGCACGTGACCTGGCGCGGCCCGCTCAGCGGGACGGCTCCCTACGACCTGCAGTACCGGCTCAAGACCGGCGGCAACTGGCAGTCGGTCGAAAACGTCAGCAACCTGACCAGCGGTTACGCCTACGCCCCGCAGCACTGGCTCGACGCGTCGGGCAACGTCCACGCGGCGTGGTACAGCTCGGTGCCGTCGGGAAACAACGATGTCTGGTACTCGAGGGGCTCGCCGCCGGTGAACAACGACGTCGGCGTGGCACTGGTCCAGTTCCCGCAGGGCGACGTCGGGATGCGCGGCCTGCCGTTCGCGCCGGTCGGCATCGTCCAGAACTACGGCCTGCAGGCGCAGACGAGCTTCGCGGTGAGCTGCACCATCTACGACGCGGCCGGGACGGTGGTGTACAGCAACGGCCAGACGGTCAGTTCGCTCAACCCGGGCGACACGACCTGGGTGACCTTCGCCAACTGGACGCCGGCCGGAACCGATTCCCACTACGTCTGGATGAGCACCCACCTGCTGAACGACCAGAACACCCTGAACGACGTGTACGCCGGGCCGACCTGGCTGTGGCCGGCGCACTACACCGGCGGGCCGGACGGCGACTGGTACTTCTGGATTGATTCGGATACCGCCGGCGGACCGACCTACTCGTGGCGGGACACGACCGGCGGGACCC
Organism: Caldifarciminota bacterium; assembly: GCA_016935775.1. GTDB lineage: Bacteria > Hydrothermota > Tepidihabitantia > Tepidihabitantales > Tepidihabitantaceae > DSBX01. The sequence continues at coordinate 2,264 of JAFGQF010000264.1, read as the reverse complement.
CGGTGCCGGCGATGGTGGGCGACGACGTGTACAACACGATCGCGCTGCCGTTCACCTTCCGGTTCTACGGGGTGGACTACACGTCGGTAATGGCCGGTTCTAACGGCTGGCTGTCGTTCCAGACGCAGACCACCAGCCACCTGACCAACGAGGCGATACCCAACAACACGACCCCGAACGCCCTCATCGCGCCGCTCTGGGACGACCTCTACGGGTCGGCGACTTACGGCAGCCAGTTCTACACGAACGTGCTGGGGACCTCGCCGAACCGCGAGTTCGTTTTCAGCTACCTGACGTGGTACTACTACGGTTCGCCGTACACCGACCCGATCGAGTTCCAGGTCATCCTGCACGAGTCCGACAACTCGATAACCGTGCAGTACGCCGACGTGCTTAAGGACGGTGACACGCAGAGCGGCGGCGTGAGCGCGACGATCGGAATCGAGAACACCGACGGTACCGACGGGTTGGAGTACGTCTACAACGCCAACCGGCCGGGCGACCTGCCGACCGCGGGCCGGGCGATTCGGTTCTACCGCGACCCGATGGACCACGACATCGCCACCGCGGCGCTGACCGTGCCGACCGCGTTCGAGGCCGGCGCGGTGGTATACCCGACCGTTCAACTGAACAACAACGGCACCAACGACGAGTCGAACATCCCGGTGTACGTGGAGATAACCGAGGACGGCAGCCCGGCGTACAGCCAGACCGTGACTTTCCCGGGCCCGCTGGCCGCGGGCAACACCGTCTACGTGCCGATGACGGTGGCCTACACCGTGCCGGCTGCTGTCGGGACCGCGATCGAGGTGACCTGCTGGCACGCGCTGGCCGGGGACGAGTACCCGGCGAACGACACCCTGGTCGTCAATGGGACGGTGGTGCCGGCGCCCAACCGGTACTTCAAGTACCTGTGGGACTTCGACACCGGCCGGCCGGACGGCGGGGTGTACGGCGTGACCGGGGTCCAGGACACGCTGGTCTGGGCGTCGGTCGGGTTCCTGGCGCCGTGGAAGATGTACATCTACGACTTCCGGACCCAGGCGATCCTGGACTCGTTCGACCAGTACTGCACGGGCGGCAGCTACGGCTACCGCGACCTGACCTATGATCCGGTTGAGAACGTGGTCTACGCCGGCACCGAGAGCAACCGGCTGGACAAGATCAACGCCGACGCGCCCTATAACCTGATCGCGACCTATACGGTCACCGGCGCCAACCTGCCGAGCGTCGTGCGGTCGCTGACCCTGACCGGCGACGATTCGCTGTACACGTCGAACTGGGGCACGACCGGCCTGTTGAAGATGGCCAAGGACGGCTCCAACTGTCACCGGGTGACCTCGGGCGCGCTGGGCGAGTCGCCCTACGGGTTCGGCTACGACCAGCGGACCGGGATGCTCTACGGCGTGACCGGTGCCTACACCGGCCAGGTCTGGCAGTGGGTCCCGGGCGAGACCGACCCGGCGCACGACACCGTGCTGGCCGAAATCGGCTCCGGGGCGCTGTTCAGCGGGGTCGAGGTGTTCAAGGACACCTTCCTGCTGATGGCGACCCAGGCGACTCCGGACCACCGGATTTTCTGCTACCGGATAATCCCGCTCTTCAACGACCCGGGCGTGGTTTCGATCGAGGCGCCGACCGGCCGTTACGACACGATGGCGATAGTGATGCCGGTTTCGACCGTGCGGAACTTCAGCGCCACGACGCCGGCCGATTTCGACGTCTGGATGGTGATTGACGACCCGACCGACGGCCGGGTGTATTCCGAGATGGCGACGTTGACGCTGGGGCCCGGGATGGACTCGACCATCTACTGGCCGGTGTTCAGCACCGGGATGGCCGAGGGCGACTGGGTTGCCAAGTGCTCGATCCCGGTGACGGTGGAGGACGAGGACCCGGACAACAACCTGCTCGAGCAGGGATTCACGGTCAGCGCCCGGCCGCCGTGGCCCGAGGGCTGGGTGGAGATGACGCCGATGCCTTCGGGCATCAAGCCGGTGAAGGACGGCGGCTGGCTGGCGATTGACCCCGAGACCCAGCTGATCTACGCGACGCGGGGCAATAAGACGCCGGACTTCTTCCGCTACGACGCCGTCGCGGACACCTGGACGACGCTGGCGCCGTTCCCGGACGGCATCGAAGGCAAGCCGCCGCGCAAGGGTTCGCGGGGCATCGTTGACGGCAACGGCTTCCTGTATGCCACGAAGGGCAACAACACCTTCGGGTTCTGGAAGTACGACATCCAGAACGACACGTGGGGCGCG
>JAFGQF010000263.1 GCA_016935775.1 Caldifarciminota bacterium | reverse complement strand
CGGCCTGCCCGACTCGCTCCGGCCCATCAAGCAGCACTCCGGCTCCTGGCGCTGGTACAACTCCCAGGGCACCTACCTCATCCAGGACGCCTCGACCGATGCCTTCAACTGGGCGCACAAGGACTTCACCAACATCATGGCCGCGGGCAACGAGTCCAGCACCCGCCGCATCGGCAACCCGGCGATCGCCAAGAACGTCCTCACCATCGGCGCGACCCAGAACGGCACCAGCTCCAACTCGATCGCCAGCTTCTCCTCGCGCGGCCCGACCCAGGACAACCGCATCAAGCCCAACGTGATGGCCCCGGGCGTGGACCTCTACTCGGCCCAGCGCACCGGCACCAGCGGCTATTCGGCGATGTCCGGCACCTCGATGGCCACCCCGGCCGCCAACGGCACGGTCGGCCTGCTGCGCAGCTACCTCACCGAGGGCTACTACCCCACCGGCACGCCCGAGCCCGGCAACCGCATCGACTACATCTCCTCGGCCCTGCTCCGCTCGATGGCGATGGTCTCGGCCGACCCCAACGTCGGTTCCTACACCATCCCCAGCTTCGACATCGGCTGGGGCCGCATCGACGCCGACTCGGTCCTGTACTTCCCGGGCGAAACCCGCAAGCTCATCGTCAGGGACGACACGACCGGGCTCGCGACCGGCGAGTACAAGGAACTCCTGTTCCGGGTCAACTCGTGCATCCCGCTCAAGGTCTGCCTGGCCTGGACCGACACCGCGGCCGCGCCCAACGCCAACCCCACGCTCGTCAACGACCTCAACCTCGCGCTCACCGCGCCCGCCGGCACCGAGTATCGCGGCAACCAGTACTCGTCCGGCCAGTCCCAGCCCAACCCCACGGCCTGGGACGACCGCAACGTCGAGGAATGCGCTCGCGTCAACGCGCCCGACACCGGGCTCTGGACCATCCGCGTCAGCGCCCGGCAGGTCGCCACCGCGGCGAACCAACCCTTTGCCTGGACCATCACCGGTGACGTCGAGCTCGTCGCGCTCGACCACGATGTCGGCGTCAGCGCGCTCCTCGCGCCCGCCGGCCAGGTCGATTCGGGCGTGGTCATAGTCCCGGCTGCCGTCATCGCCAACCTCGGCGCCGGGCCCGAGACCTTCGACGTCGAGTTCACCATCTCGAGCGTCTACACCGACACCCAGGAAATCACCCTGATGGCCGGCTCGTCCGACACCCTCGAGTTCGCGGGCTGGAACGCCGGCCCGGTCGGCTGGTTCGAGGCCCGGGTCAAGACCCTGCTTTCGGGCGACGAAAACCCGGCCAACGACATGATGGCCGACTCCTTCCAGGTCCTGCCGACCACCGGCATCGAGGGCGGCAGCTCACTGCCGCGCAGGTTCGAGCTCGGCGCGGCCCGGCCCACGCCGTTCCGCAACCGCACCGTGCTCAACCTCGCGATGCCCTACTCGGCGCAGGCCGAGGTCGGCGTGTACGCGATTGACGGCACCCTGGTCCGGACCCTCGCCTCGGGCCAGCTCAGGCCCGGCTGGCACTCGCTCACCTGGGACGGTACGGATAACGCGGGAAGCAAAGTCGGCCGCGGCATCTACTACTGCCGCGCCCTCGCCCCCGGCTTCAACGCCACCAGCAAGCTCGTGCTCACCCAGTAGAACAGAACAGCAACCATCCAGCGGGCCGGGTCCTCCCGGCCCGTTGCTCTTGCGATGGCCGCTTGACGAATCGGGGCAACGGCATACTATGTCGGTGTGACGAGGTTGACCATCCTGATGCTCATCCTCGCCGCGCTGGCGGCAAGTCCTGCCCCGGCGCGCCAGCCCGCGCCCGAAGAACCGCAGGCGGCCGAGCGTGCTGGTAATCCTCTATTGTTGTATCCGATGACGCCGGCCCACCCAGCCAGTTGTGGGTCGCCATGACCGAGCGTGTGTTTTCGGACAGGCTCTATGTCCCCGGAATTACGTGTGCTTCTGCCAACTGGAATCGAACGGCTCGCGCTCGACCGCGAAGGTGTGTCTGACTCGATGAACGCGAAGCCAGAGCGCAGGGGTGGGACCCGCCACTCTGCATCTAGGCTACTCCTGGTCGCTGCCGTGGTTCTGACAGCGTGCGGTCTCGAGGCATCAGAGCTGAACATGAAGCAGGTCGCGCATCTCAGCCGAGGCCTGCGCTGGACGTTCGGGCGCGTTGTCCCCTACCGATTCTCTCCTGATAGTGGCCCTCTCCTGGTGTTCAGCGGGGACTTACCCCACACTTGGAGTGGTGTCTACTTCTACCGCAACCTGCCGTGGAACCGGTACGAGCTAGCGAAGGTCGACACCGGCAACATGGGTTCGGGCCTGGTTCCCGGAAACATGACTCCGTGGGCCGCAGCCGATGTGGACCGGGACGGACGCCAAGAGCTACTGGCCAAGAACGCTGAGTACTACCACAGCACGTTCTACCTGCTCGTGGCCCTGTACGCCAATCCGGCGGGCGGGCCATGTCCGGACTCGCTCGCCTGGCATTACCGGTACGACTCCCTCGTGGCCTACTCCAGCGAGCCGTTCTACGTCGCTGACCCGGACCAGGACGGCGCGTCCGACCTTGTAGTCTATAACTCATGCAACGGACGCATCAGCATCCTCGAGAATGCCGGGCCGGACTCGTTCCGCCTGGTCTGGACCTGTGAGCTGTGGGGTGCTCACAGGTTCGCGTTCGGCGACTTCGACCGCGACGGCCGGATGGAGTTCGCCACCGCGGGCCACGACTACGACAACTGGATCAAGGTCTTCAAGTGCACCGGCAATGACCAGTACACCCTCTGGGACTCGACCTACATCCACCTGCCCAACGGCCACGACGTGTTCTCGGCCCGGAACCTCGACGGCTCGAACCGGGCCCGTCTCTTTGTCTCCTTCATCGACTACCAGTACTACCGCACCTACCTGTACATGTTCGAGCCGATTCAGGGCAGCAGAAACTACGAACCGGTCCTAGTAGACTCCTCGGTCTGCTGGGGTCGGAAGTATTCCCAGAGCTGCTGTGCCGACGTCGACGGTGACAGCATCGAGGAGCTGTTCTGGTCCTGCGGCACCCACGTCCTGGCCTATCGTCAGACCGCTCCCCGGCAGTTCGAGCGCATCTGGTACTGGTCCAACCAGGACAGCACCTCGGCGAACCTGACCGCCTACGACGTGAACGGCAACGGTTACAACGAACTGATAGTCAGCGGCAGCGGTCGGACCTTCATCCTCGAGACCGAGGCGGTCAGGGTACTCTCACCGGACGGCGGCGAGCGTCTCAGTCCTGGCGACTCCTGCTTCGTCCGCTGGCAGACCGTCAGCCCGCCCCGTTGCGACTCGGTGACCCTGTTTCTGCGGCGGGACACGACCTGGAACCTGGACACCCTGGCGACCGGGCTTGCCCCTGGCGACACGTCCCTCCGGTGGCTCGTGCCGGACGTGCGGTCGGACTCCTGCCGCATCGTCGCCATCGCCTACGGCCCGGGCTGGCAGTATGACGAGAGCGACGCGTGCTTCGCCATCCAGCCGGCGGGGATTCTGGAGGAGCGCGCCGCGACAGGGGTCCAGGCGGAGTGGCGTCCGGCGACGCTCATCAGAGGAATGCTGACCATCCCAGAGAGCCTGGTGCGCATCCTCGACAGGCCGCCGGTGCTGCTCGACGCGGCAGGTCGGAAGGTAGCGGACCTGCGTGCCGGGCGCAACGACCTGCGTGTCATCAGCCCGGGGGTCTACTTCATCCGGGTGGATGCACGCTCAGTAGGAACTGCTGTCTACAAGGTCGTGCTGCAGTAGCGGCCATATCGGGAATAAGGGGACGCTTCCCATATTATGACCACCGTGCGTGTCAATGGCTGACTCGGGCCTGTCGTGGTTACCTCCGTGAGTTGGTTCCCGCTGACAGCCTGGACGTGCGGGAGTTCTGAGGAGAGGAAGAGGGCGGTGGTGACGAGGTAGGCGAGAGTGTCAAAGCGGCAGCGTCGCTGCCGCAGTCCAAAGCCGAGGCGGCGAGGAACGGCGTTCTCAGGGCCGACTTGAGGCTGGCTCTGAGCGGCGGGTTCGGTTCGAGCGTCGCGCGGGACGTCAGGGGCGAGTTCGGGCCGGTTCTGTGTCCACCCGTGACAGCCAGGCTGTCAGAGTGAGACAAGTACGGCTTCAGGCAGGACTTGAGTGTGAACGTGACCCTGAGGCTGGCGGTGAGCCTGGTTTCGGACTTGAGCCGAGTTATCAACAGGGGGGTGACCCCCGGGGTGACCTTGCACCTGGACTGGAGTCCGGACTCGCGTTCGGAGGACCTCGGGAGCGGCTACTCGCCCAGAACCGCGAGCAGGGCCTGGGCCACGATTGGGATGTCGGTTTTGTCCAGGGTCCGGAAATCGAGCAGGAACTCGTCGTTCTCGACCCGGCCGAAGACCGGCGGCCGGTGCAGCCGCATCCGGCGCGCCAGCTCGTCGCAGCTCATCCCCTCGGGTTTCACCGCGACCACCCGGGATTCAAGGCTCTCGGTGGCCAGCGACCCGCCGCCGAACTCGGACCAGCCCGGTTTGACCGTCAGGGTCGCCTTGCCGGCCAGGCCGTTGCGCACCCGGCGCACCAATGCCCGGGCCTCGGCCTGCATCTCTTTCACCGGCTTGAGCAGGATTCGGTACAGCACGTGCTCCTCGAGCGCCCGCGGCTCGTCGAGGAACAGCTCGAGCGTCCGCTCGAGCACCGCGAAGCTGAGCTTGTCGAGCCGCATCGCCCGGGTAAGCGG
>JAFGQF010000262.1 GCA_016935775.1 Caldifarciminota bacterium | reverse complement strand
TCGGACGGCCGGCTGGTCACGATCGATGCCCGGCCATCGGACTCGGTCGGTCTTGCCCTGCGGGCCGGCGCCCCCGTTTTCGTTGCCGAGGAAGTCATGGCGGCAGCCGGTCGCGAGGTCGCCGACGATGACGAGGGCCGGCTCAGCGAGCTGCGCAGTCGCCTGCGTGCGATCGAGCCGGAGGACTTCGGCAACTTCCGGATGTGATGACGCTCGAACAGCAGGTCGATCTGCTCGCCCGCGGAACCGACCGGCTGGAGACCCCGTCCGAACTGCACGAACGGCTGGAAGCGGCGCGGCGCGACAAGCGGCCGCTGCGCGTGAAGCTCGGCATCGACGCAACCGGGCCCGACATCCATCTCGGGTTTGCCGTCCCCCTCCGCAAGCTCCGGCAGTTCCAGGACGCCGGTCACCTGGCGGTGCTGATCATCGGGGACTTCACTGCCCGCATCGGCGACCCCTCGGGCCGATCCAAGACCAGGCCCCACCTGAGTACCGAGGACATCCAGCGGAACATGGCCCGCTACCGCGAACAGGTATTCCGGATTCTCGACCCGGAGCGCTGCGAGTTCCGCTACAACTCGGAGTGGTCGGACCCGCTCGGCGGCGCCGACATAATCGGCATCGCCGCGCGCTACACGGTCGCTCGAGTGATCGAGCGCGAGGACTTCCGCAAGCGGCTGAAGGAAGGCGTCCCGGTCCACATGCACGAACTGCTCTACCCGCTCTTCCAGGGATACGACTCGGTCGCGGTCCGGGCCGACGTCGAGCTGGGCGGCGCGGACCAGTACTGGAACCTGCTCGTCGGGCGGGAGCTGCAGCGCGAGTACGGCCAGCCGCCCCAGGTCGTGATGACCATGCCGCTGCTGGTGGGACTTGACGGCGTCCAGAAAATGAGCAAATCCTACGGCAACTACGTGGGCATCACCGACCCGCCGGCGGAAATGTTCGGCAAGCTGATGTCGATCCCGGACTCGCTGATCATCAACTACTTCGACCTCTGCACCGACCGGAAACCCACAGAGATCACCGAGTTCGGCCGGCGGCTCGCCGCGGGCGAGAACCCGCGCGACATCAAGGCCGGGCTGGCCCGCGATATCATCGGCAGCTACCATTCCGCCGCCGCCGCCGAAGAAGCCGAACAGGAGTTCAACCGGGTTTTCCGCAACCGAGGGCAACCCGAAGAGATGCCCGATTTCGCCGTCTCCGAGGCGGGCCTGCCCATCGTCCAACTGGTCGCCGATGCCGGCCTGCTCAAATCCCGCAGCGAGGTCCGGCGCAAGCTCGCCGAGGGCGCGGTCTACCTCGACGGCGAGCGAGTTGCTGACCCGGACCTGGTCGTCACCGTGCCGGCCGAACCCCGGGTGCTGAAGGTCGGCAAGCGCCGGTTCCTGCGCCTGGTGCGCGGCTGAGTTCGGGGCGGTAACGCCCGGCCTTGATTCGGACCGCGCGGTCCCTACAATTCGCCAAAGGAGAATCAATGGATTCCAACAGCAAAGCCACCCACCAAGGACAGCCGGTCCAGGTTGAAATCGGCGAGAAGGAATCAGAGGGCATCTACTCCAACTTCGTGCTCATCGCTCACTCGCCCTCGGAGTTCATCATCGATTTCGCCCGCATCCTGCCCGGCCTGCCCAAGGCCAAGGTGTTCTCGCGAATCGTGATGACCCCGCAGCATGCCCAACTGCTGCACGGCGCGCTGACCGAGAACCTCAAGAAGTTCGAGGACCGATTCGGACCGATCAAAGTCCAAGGCAAGGACGGCCAGGTCAGGAACGTTGGCTTCTAAACCCGAGGCCGGCGCCCCCGCGCCGCCCGCCACGCTACCGGCCGAGCCGCTGCTGCGGCTGCTGGGCGGGACCGGCAGCGAGTTTGGCACGCGCACCTTCCTGGTGGGAGGCCCGGTTCGCGACCTCCTGCTCGGCCTGAGCGGGCCTGACCTCGACATCGCGGTCGAATCCTCCCCGGACCTCGTCGGCCGGGCCCTCGCCGAAAGGTTCGGCACGAGGTTCATCTACCATCGCCGGTTCATGTCCGGCACGGTCCAGCTCGCCGACGGCTCGCACATCGACATCACCCGGACGCGCACCGAGGAATACCCCGGGCCGGCGGTCCTGCCGCGGGTCCGGCCGGCCGGCATCGAGGACGACCTCGTCCGCCGGGACTTCACCATCAACGCGTTGGCGCTGGAACTGAGCCCCGGCAGTTTCGGCCGGCTGATCGACCCTCATTGCGGGCGCCTCGACCTGGCGCGCCGCCGGGTCCGCGTGCTCCACGACGCCAGTTTCCGGGACGACCCCACCCGGGCCTACCGGGCCATTCGTTTCGCCGTCCGGCTCGGGTTCGAAATCGAGCCCGGTACGTTGGCCCTGATGCGCGCCGCGATCCGCGAGGGTTTCCCGGGATTGCTGACCCCGGAAAGGGTACTCTACGAACTCCGGCTGGTCTGCGCCGAACCGCTGGTACTGCCGATGGTCGAGGCGCTGCTCAGGGAGAAGCTGCTGCACGCCTGTTTCGACTCGGTTGCCGAGCGCGGCCTGTTGCGCCGGCTCCAGCGCCTCGCCGGCATCGACCCGGAACTGCTGTTTGTCTTCCTGCTCAGCCGCCTGTCGCTGACCGACCGCTTCCCGGTCACCACCGGGGAGCGTGACGCCGCCCGCGCGGTCCGCGAATTCGACCGGCTCCGGCCCCGCCTGGCCCGGGCGCGACGGCCCAGCACCGTTCACCGGCTGCTGGCCCCGATACCCGGCGAAGCCCTCGAAGTGCTCGCGCGCACCGAGGCGGCGGCCGTGCGCAGGCCCATCCGTCTCTACCTCGACCGCCTGCGCCACGTCCGCACCGCGGTTGACGGCCGCTTCCTCAGGTCGCTCGGGATCAGGCCCGGCCCGGCTTTTCGCCGCATCATCGAGAAAGTCCGCGCGGCGCGGCTCGACGGCCGGGTCGGCACGCGGGAGCAGGAAATAGAACTGGGCCGCCGCCTGGCTCGGCGGCAGGGAAACGGCTGATGCCCAATCTCGACATCGGTATGCTGCTCCGCTCGCTCGTCCTGTCCGCGCCCGCCATCCTGTTCGGCCTCACCATCCACGAGTTCAGCCACGGCTGGGTTGCCTGGCGGCTCGGCGACCCCACGGCCCGAAGCCAGGGCCGGTTGACCCTCAATCCTCTCAAGCACCTCGATCCGATCGGCACCGTCTTCCTGTTCCTCTTCCGATTCGGCTGGGCGAAACCGGTACCGATCGACCCGACGTACTTCCGCCACCCCGACCGCGACATGGCGCTCTCGTCGCTCGCCGGGCCGGCCTCCAACCTGCTCACCGCGGGCATCGCCGGGCTGCTGGTCAGGGCGCTGATGCTGTTCGGGGTTTCCGGGTTCCCGGTGGCGCTGCTCGACTACTTCGTGCTGTTCAACCTCATCCTCTGCTTCTTCAACCTAATCCCGATACCGCCGCTTGACGGCTCGCGCCTGGTGTATTACTTTCTACCCGCGCACCTCGCCGCGGGCTACGCGCGGCTAGAGCGCTACGGGTTCATGATACTCATCGGGCTCATCTTCGCCGGCCGGCTGCTCGGCTTCTCGCTGGTCTGGGCGGTCCTCGGGCCGCCGGTCCGGTTGTTCAGCGTCGTGTTCTCGGGCCACAGCCTGATCTGACATGCCGCCTGCTCCCCGCCGCCGCACCCGCAAGACCCCCGCGAAGAAGAACGACCGCACTCCGCGGGTAGTCATCGCCATCCTGCTGACGGTGCTGATCCTGTTCGTCCTCCTCAGCCTCGGCTGCTGGGTCGCGGGACTGCGCAGCCCGCACACCAACTACTGCGGCTGGCTCGGCCACTGGATTGCCTTCGGGCTGCACTACGCTCTCGGCCAGGCGGCTTTCGTGCTGCCGGTCTTCGGGGCCGCGGCCGCGCTGCTCTCCCGGCTCAGGCAACCGCCTTGGCGCCGATTCGCCGCCTTCGGCGCACTCACCGCCGCCCTGCTGCTGGCCGCGATGCTGCTCTCCTACCAGTCCGGCAGCCCGACTCCGCTCGACAATTTCGGCGGCTGGCTGGGCGCGGCCGTCGGCCGGGCGCTCTCCGGCCTCCTCGGGCTCGGGGCGTGGGTCGTGCCGGCACTGGCGCTGGTGTGGGCCGCGGCCGCCTGGCGCGGCCAGTACGCGCGCCGGGGCAACTTCGTGCTCTCGGCTTTCATCCTGCTGCTCGGCCTGCTGGTAATCGTCTTCGCGGGCTACGCGGCGCCCGACCGGCCCATCGTGCCGGGCCCGGGCCCGGCGTTCACCGCGCCGGGCAGCGCCGGCAAGGCCCTGACCGGCGCGCTCAGGGACCTCCTCGGTACGGTCGGGACTCTCATCGTCCTGATCGCGGCCGCACTGCTCTTCATCGCGCTGTTCACCACCATCGAGCTGCGCAGCCCCGAGGGACTGCTGCGCCGGCTGCGCGAGGC
>JAFGQF010000261.1 GCA_016935775.1 Caldifarciminota bacterium | reverse complement strand
GGTAGTCCACGTAGCGCAGCATGAACCGATCATAGAACCGCGCGAACGGCCCGAAAGGCCTGTCTCCGGCTCCTGTCCCCTCTGTCCCTTTATCCCTTAGTCCCTTTGTCCCTTCCTTCTCAGTCTCCGTCCCCTCTATCCCTTTGCCCCTATGTCCCTCTGTCCCTTCCTCAATCAGCTTCTCTTTTTCCTTGGGCATCAGCCTGCCCACTATAGAACCGCGCCCGCGAGAGTCAATCGGCCAACGACACCTTGCCGCGTCGACAAGAACAAGGGCCGCAAGACCGGCCCGCCCTTGACAACCGGCCCATACCCTGTCATGCTTGGGCAGGAGAGAGACAACGGGAGCGGGTCACAACGCTGCTACGAACGTGATTCGACATTGCCGGACAGAACCGGGGTCGCGCTCGCGCGGGAAGCCCGGGAATGCCCGGGAGGAGGTATGAGATGAGCAGGAGAATCCTGAGTGCAGTGCTGCTGCTCGGCCTGCTGCCCGCAGGCACCGCGTTGTGCCTGGAGTGGCACAGCGTCCCGTCGTTCGCGACGCGCTCGCTGTCGACGATGATAGTCGACACGGCAAACCAGCGGGCGGTGATGTTCGGCGGCGGCAACTACTCGCGGTACCACAATGACATCTGGGAGTTCCCCCTCGACACGGTCACCGGGTACTTCTGGCGACCGGTGAAGGCCGAAGGGCCGCTGCCGCCGGCCCGGAGCGGGCACAGCGCGGTCTACGACCCGGTGGCCGGCCGGATGCTGGTCTTCGGCGGCCTGACGGCCGGCGGGAAGAAGAACGACCTGTGGTCGCTCGACCTTTCAGACCATACCTGGCAGCAACTGACGCCGTCGGGCAATCTCCCCGGGCCAAGGTCCTGGCACGAGGCGATCTATTGCCCGCCCCGGCGCTCGATGGTCGTGGTCGGCGGCAGGGACGCTGCGCCGTACGACGACGTCCACGAGTTACTGCTGGACAGCCTGGTGTGGCGGGTGATCGCGGCGGGCGGAACCCAACCGACCCCTCGCTGGAGCCACGTGATGCAGTATGACGGCGCGGGGAACCGGCTGGTGGTCTTCGGCGGCGAGAACATCGCCGGGCAACTGATGAACGACGTCTGGACCCTTGACCTCACCGCGGGAAACGAGCATTGGACGCAGCTCAGCCCTTCCGGCTCCCGGCCGTGCGCCCGGTCGACGGCGACGAGCTGCTACGATCCCGGGACCCGGACGTTCTACGTCTTCGGCGGGTTCGAATATCCCGGGTACATCGCCCTACTCAACGACCTTCACGCGCTCGACCTGGCTTCGCCGGCGTGGACCGAGCTGCGGCCCTCCGGCACGGCGCCAAGCGAGCGCCGCGGAACGGCCGGCATCCACGACCCGTACAACCGGAACCTCGTACTGTTCGCGGGCCAGTCATACGACGACTGGGAGAACGACACCTACTACCTCGGCACCGGGCAGCCCGGCGTGGCCGAGTGGCAGCCGGCGGCCCCGGGCGGGACCGGGCTCCTGCTTGTCGGACCCTCGGTGAGCGCGCGGCCGGTGCGGTTCCGTTACAGCCTTGCCGAGCCCGGTGAAATCCGGGCGAGGATAGTCGACGCGGCCGGCAGAATCGTACGGCACCTGTTCGAAGGCAGGACCACCGCTGCAAACGGATGCCTGCAGTGGGACGGAAACGACGGCCGCGGTCGAAAGGCGCAGGCCGGCAGCTACTTCTGCTATCTCGAGACGGCCGGAAACGGAGTTTCGAAGAGATTCGTCCTGGCCGAGTGAGGCGCCGGCAGGCAGACCGGCAATGGCGGTCGCGGCTCGACCGGGAAGGCGACGGCATGCGCAGCGACTGCCCTTGGGGCTGGACCCCGAACCGGGGTTCGCGCCCTGCGGCCGGGGGTTGGGCCTGGCCTGACCACCGCCGGGGACACGGTGGCGGGAGCCGTGTGGGGACTGGCCCCGGGCAGGACCATGCCGAAGGCCGTCAAGACACCTGGCGTCGTCCAAGTGCCCGCAGCGTAGCCTGTTAACCGAACTGCCCCGGCGCGCAGACCCGCGGTCCAGACCGAGCGCAAGGCTGATCTGGTACTGCGGGGACTGTGCCCGCGCTGGTTCGCATTCCTCCAGTCTCGGCGACCCGCTTGACCTCGCCCCCGCGCCGGGCAGAATCGGACGTGACCCGCGCGACCCGCGACTCGCTGATGGTAGTCGGCTACACCCTGGCCGGGATGCTGGCGACCGCGGTCGCGGGCTGGGTGACGCTCGGCCCGATTGTCTTCAACCGCTGGGACTTCCTGCTCCGCTACCTCGTGGTCGGGTTCTCGGGCGCACTCATCTACCTCGGCGTCCGCACCCGGGCCTGGGGCCACGCGCTGGTGATGGCCGGGGTGCTGTTCATCGGCTACGTCGTGCTGGGCGGGCAGTTCAGCGCGAAGGTCGCGCTCAACGCCGCAATCTGGACCGTGCCGGTCGCCGGGATGCTGATTCTCTCCTCGTGGCTGTTCGGCGTGCTTGGCCGGACTCCCTTTGGCAAGTTCCTGCTGATGGGACTGCTGCTCGGCGTCGGCTACGGTATCGGCGCGTTCGCCTGGCTCGCGCTCAACCCGATGCCGCTGACCGCGGCCAACGTGCTCGGCCAGGCCATCGGCGGGCTCAGGCTCGGCGGCCTGCTGGGCTTCGTGCTCGAGGCGATGGACTTCGTCCGCTCGCGCATAAATGGGGACGTCTCTCCTTTTCGTGAGCGCTGACAGCAGGCTATCGTGATGCGCGGCATTGGCTGCTCCAACACCAACAACTGCGGGAGGTAACCGAAAATGGGAAGTGTCCCTATTTATGGCGTCCTTGACTGGCATCTCGGTCGCTATCCCCTGCTCCGCGCCGAGGACGTCTACAAGCTCGTCCACCAGTCGGTGTTCGGGCCCGG
>JAFGQF010000056.1 GCA_016935775.1 Caldifarciminota bacterium | reverse complement strand
TACAACGCGGTCACCACCCTTGCCAAGGTCCTGGACCGGATACCCGAGGGGTTCCGGAAGCGGGTGGCCGAGGTGTTCGTGTTCGACGACTCGAGCAAGGACGACACCTACCTGCTCGGGATGGGGTACAAGGCGGTGCGCGGGTTCGAGAACTTGAATATTTTCCGCAACCCGAAGAACCTCGGGTACGGCGGCAACCAGAAACGGGGCTACCGCTACGCCATCGAGCAGGGGCACGACATCGTCGCGCTGTTGCACGGCGACGGCCAGTACGCGCCCGAACACCTCGAGGAGCTGGTCGCGCCGATCGAGCAGGGCGAGGCGGACGCTGTCTTCGGCTCGCGGATGATGGTCCGGGGCGCGGCCCGCAAGGGCGGGATGCCGCTCTACAAGTACGTCGGCAACAAGGTGCTGACCGGCATCGAGAACCGGCTGCTGGGGATGAACCTGACCGAGTTCCACTCCGGGTACCGGGTCTACAGCACCCGCGCGCTGGCCGCGATACCGTTCGAGGAAAACACCGACGACTTCCATTTCGACACCGAGATAATCATCCAGCTGCACCAGCACGGGTTGCGCATCGTCGAGAAGCCGATACCGACCTTCTACGGCGACGAGGTCTGCTACGTCAACGGCCCGAAGTACGCCTTCAATATCCTGCGCGCGGTGGTCCGCTACCGGCTGCACCGGTCCGGGCTGCGCGACTACCCGAACTTCCGGCCCGGCCCGGGGCGCTGACGTGCGCTACGAGGGCAACATCTTCCGGCCGCCGTCCGAGGCCCGGTCGCTGCTGGTCCAGGCGACGGTCGGCTGCTCGCACAACCGCTGCGCGTTTTGCGCGATGTACCGGGACAAGCGGTTCCGCGTCCGGCCGCTCGAGGAAGTGCTCGAAGACGTCCGGTCGGCCCGCCGGCACTACGGCCCGGGGCTGCGCCGGGCGTTCATCTGCGACGGCAACGCGCTGGTCCTGCCCAACCGCTACCTGGTGTCGCTGCTGGAAGAGTTGGCCGGCAGCTTTCCCGAGTTGCAGCGGGTCGGGGTCTACGCCAATGCCCGGGACATCGCGGGCAAGACCGTGCCCGAGCTCGATGAGCTGGTTCGGCACCGGCTGACGATGTTCTACCTCGGGCTCGAGTCCGGCTCGGACCGGGTGCTCGCGCGGATGGACAAGGGCGCGACCGCGGACGAAATGGTGAGCGCGGTGAACAAGGCGCAGGCGGCGGGGATGAAGTCGTCGGTTATCTACCTGCTCGGGCTGGGCGGGCGGCAGGACTGGCGCGAGCACGCGCTCGCGTCGGCGCAGGCGGTGTCGGCGATGAACCCCAACTACCTGTCGGCGCTGACGGTGACCGTCGTGCCGGGCACGCCGCTCGCGGCGATGCTCGAATCGGGCGAGTTCGAGCTGCCGTCGCCCGAGGAGTTCGCGCTCGAGCTGAAGCTGTTCCTGGAGAATCTCGCCGTGCGGGCAACCGTGTTCCGTTCGAACCACGCCTCGAACTACGTGCCGCTGGCCGGCCGGCTGCCGCGGGACCGCGACCGGCTGGTCGCCGAGCTGGAGTCGGCGATCGCGCACCACCGGTTCAAACCCGAGTACCTGCGCGGTCTCTAGCCCGCGACCGGCGCCAGCCGGAGCAACTGGACAATCGCCAGCGGCAGCTGGAACCCCAGGCTCCAGGCTGTTGTCCACCACGTCCTGATGTCGGGCAGCTCGAAGAGCAGGAGCAGGACGAAGCCGGGCAGGAAGTAGCGCTCGAAGACCAGCGGGCCGATCCCGGTCAGCACCAGCAGGACGAAGAGCCCGGCGATGGCCGGGGCGCGCCGGGCGGGCGGGGATGTCTTCAGGCGCAGGATGACGGTGATGAGGTAGCCGGCGCCGAGCAGGGCGAGCAGCGCGGCGGCGGCGGCCGAGAGCGGCGCGGGCAGCCGGTCGAGGATGGTGCGGGTCAGGCCGGTGCCCGACGGCGGGAAGAGCAGGGCCAGCGGAACGGCCGGAAGCGCGAACGCGAGCCACGGCGAGGGGCGGAAGCGTTGACGGGCGAGCCCGGTGATGAAGTGCGGCAGGAAGAACAGCCCGGTCCATACGAGCACCGAGCTGAGCGCGGGCGGGGAGAAGCCGGGCGTGTGCACGCCCTGGACCGCGGGCGGGGTGAGCCCGTGCCAGGCGAGCAGCAGCGGGACCAGGGACAGCAGCGGCAGCAGGAAGACGAGGGCGTGGGCGCGGCGCGGTCCGCGCGCGCGCAGGAACTCGGCGACGGTCAGGCCGACCGGCAGGAAGGCGTAGAACTGGCGGGTGGGAATCGCCAGCGCGGCCGCGAGCAGGCAGACGGCGAGCGGCCCGGCCCGGCTTGACTCGGTCCAGCGCAGGTAGCCGAGCAGCGCGAGCAGGCCGAAGAACAGGGCGAGGTGCTCGCTCATCAGCAGGCCGGACAGGGTGAAGAAGTAAGGGTAACTCGCGAGCAGCAGCAGCGGCGCGATACGGCGTTCGGGCGCGAACCGCCGGCCGGTCGCGTAGAACAGCAGGACGTTGGCCGCGGCCAGCAGGAAGACCACGAGCCGGAACCCGAACAGGCTGTTGCCGAACAGCGCGCCGAGGTTGGCGAAGACGACGTAGAAGAGCGGGCCGACCGCGGTCGTGTAGCCGCGCAGGTCGTCGAGTCCCGGAAGGCCAGGGCCGAAGCGCTCGATGACCGGCAGGTGGTTGATGCCCTCGTCCCAGAGCGGCCGCGGCTGGGCGAGCGACAGGTAGACGACCGGGAAGGCCAGCACCGGGACCAGGACCAGCAGGAGCCAGCGCTCGCGGCTTGCCGGCATCATCCCTCGGGCAGCGCGATGCGGGCGAGAAGTTCGGTGTTGGCCGGGAGCGCGAGCTCGTCGCGGAGCGAAGGCTCGTTGTCGAGCATCGTCCACGAACCGGGCCGGTCGAGCGCGGCCAGCGCGAGCGACAGGTTGGCCATCCCGATGCCGCCGTCGAGCCGGTGGTAGCCGAGTTTCACGCCCTTGGAAAGCCGGTAGTAGGGCGTGTCGAGCACGAGCGCGAGGAAGGCGTCGGCCCCGCGCAGGACGACCCGCCAGGGCCGCGAGTTGCCGGCCGAAGGAGAACGGCGCAGGGCCTCGAGCGTCCGCTCGCGGAAGGGGGTGAGCCGAGCCGGGTTGCCGAAGGTTCCCTCGAACACCCATCGGTCGAACGCCGGCGGCCGGTTGGCGCCGAGCGCGGCGCGGATGGACGAGTTGAACCCGCGGGCCGCGGCCTTCCCGGCCGGGTAGCCGAAAACGACGACCGCGGGTACCCGCTCGTCGCGCGAGGCCCGGAACCGGTCCAGCACCTCGGCTTCGTGGCCGAGCGCGGCAATCCAGCAGGAGGCGAGACCGAGCCGCGTGAGCTCGATGACCAGTTGCTCGACCCGGAACCCGAAATCCTCGAGCACGTGGTCGGCACCGCCGATGCGCGGCAGCAGCAGGTGCCGGGCCGAGACCAGCTTGCCGTAGCCGCCCATCACCGCGGCCAGTTCCTCGCTCTTGCCGACAATCGGCAGCAGCGAGAAGCTGAACCGGTTGCCGGGTACCAGTGGTTCGAGCTTCAGCGCGTGCTCGGCAACCAGGCGCCGGATGTCCTCGGGCACTTCCCGGTCCTCGAACCGACGTACCGAGCGGCGGGCGAGAATCGCCTCGATGGTGGTCAAGCGGACAATTCTACCCGAGAACCGGCACGGCGGGCAAACCGGGCCGTTCAGTGGTCGCGGAGCAGGCCCAGTTGTTCGAGCAGGCCGGCGACTTCACCCCGGACGATTTCGCGGACGCGGCGGTACTCCGCGATGCCCTTGCCGAAGGGGTCGGGAATCTCCCAGCGGATTTCGGTCGCGCCGGGCAGGAACGGGCAGACAACCTCGCAGCCCATCGTGACCAGGTAGTCGTACTTCAGGTCGGGCAGGTCCTTGAATCCCCCGGGTCGCGCGCCGGAGATATCGATGCCGGCCTCTTTCATCACCGCGATGGTGTCGGGCTGGACTTCCGCGGCCGGCTTCGAGCCGGCGGACGCGCACTCGACGTCGCGACCGAGCTCGCGGCAGAACGCCTCGGCCATCTGGCTCCGGCACGAGTTGCCGACGCAGGCGAACAGGATACGAGTCATGTTGTTACCTCCTCAGGGGCCGGGCGGAACCAGCCCCGGGTGCGCAGTGATATCCGGCCGAGCAGGATGCCCGCGCCGATACAGAGCGGTACCCAGACCGTCAGGTAGCGCTCGAATGCGCTCAGGCCCTTGGGCTGCTTGGTGACGCAGGCTTCGGCGTTCATCGAACCGGGAACGCGTCAGGCTCCGGGCGAGAGGAGTCTCTTCAGCTCATCCTTCGACGGTATCCTGCCCTGGGCGACCACCTTGCCGTCAATGACCAGCCCGGGCGTCATCAGGACCCCCATCGCCGCGAAGGTCTTGAGGTCCTTGACGTGTTCGATGTCCGCGGCGACGTTCATCTCGGCCAGCGTGTCGCGGACCCGCTCTTCGAGTTCCTGGCAGCGGGCGCAGCCGATTCCGAGTACCTGGATCTTCATCATTCACTCCTTGGGTTAGAGAATGCCATAGACAAGACCGGCGAGCGTCGAGAGAACCACGACGAGGCCGATGAACGCCGCCGCCCGCTTGAGGCCGATGGTGCGGGCAATGACGATCATCGAGGGCAGGGAGAGCGCCGGGCCGGAGAGCAGCAGCGCGAGGGCCGGGCCCTTGCCCATCCCGGAGCCGAGCAATCCCTGCAGGATGGGGATTTCGGTCAGGGTGGCGAAGTACATCAAGGCACCAGATACCGAGGCGAACAGGTTGGACCCGAGCGAGTTGCCGCCGACGAGGCCGGCGATGATGCCGTCCGGGATGACACCGGCGTTCAGGCCCGGCCGGCCGAGCAGGAACCCGGCGACGAAGACCCCGCCCAGCAGGAGGGGCAGGATCTGCTTGGCGAAGGTCCAGGTGGATTGGACCCAGGCCTTGCGCTCGTCGGACGAGAACCAGCGCCAGACCATCAGCAGCGTCGCGAGCAGGAACGCGCCGGCGAGAAACCACTTCACCGCGAAGACGGCATTGAAGAAGCCGATTGGTTCTTTCGGCCTGCCCCAGTTGGCGAAGACGAGGAAGGCGATCATCGCGGCGAAGTAGAGGATGTTCTGGCCGAGGTTGCGGCGGGTCGGCGCGTCGGACAGGCCGGCGATGCCGGCGCCGTCGGCCCGCTGCCGTTCGGACTTCAGGAATATGAGCGCCATCCCGAGCCCGACGACGACCGAGAAGACGACCGCGCCGATCGCCCGGGCCGCGCCCAGCTCCAGACCCAACACCCGGCCGGTCATCAGGATGGCGAGCACGTTGATGGCCGGGCCGGAGTAGAGGAAGGTTGTCGCCACGCCCAAGCCGGCGCCGGCGTAGTAGATGCCCATGAACATCGGCAGGACGGTGCAGGAGCAGACCGCGAGAATCGCGCCCGAGACCGAGGCGATGGAGTAGGCCAGCACCTTGTTGGACTTCGGGCCGAAGTACTTGAGCACCGCTTCCTTGGAGATGAAGTTCTGGATGGCGCCGGCGATGAAGAACGCCGGCACGAGGCACAGCAGGACGTGGAGCCGGGCGTAGTCCTGGAGCATCAGGAAGCCCTCGAGCAGGGCGCCCTGGACGCGCGGCAGCTCGACCGGCAGGAAGAAGAAGAGCAGGAACGCGGCCAGGATGAGGAGGAACTTCCAGCGCTCCCTCATCGGCTACTCCCAGCCGAACTCGCGGAACCTGGCGACAATGGAATCGCGCTCGTAGATGCCGACGTGGCGGAAGAGTTCGTTGCCGTCCGGGTCGTAGAATACCTGGGTCGGGATGATCTGGATGCGGGCCCGCGCTGCCAGTTCCCGGTCCTGGTAGACGTTGACAATGTGGATGTCAACCTTGCCCTGGTACTCGGCCATCATCGGGGTCAGGATCTTCTCCATCTCGACGCAGGGCAGGCAGTTGGTCGAGCCGTAGTCCCACATCCGGGGCAGGGCCCTGGGCTTGGGCGGCGGCTCGGGTTTGGGTTCGGGCTTGATGTCCGGCTTTGGCTCCGGTTTCGGCTCCGGCACGGCGGAATCCGTAGCCGCCATTGTCACGGAGTCAACCGGGGGCAGAGTTTCGCAGATTTCGACTCCGGCTGCCGGGTTCGTGGCAGGCTGGAACGCGTTCGCGGCAGGTTCGGGGCCGGGGCAGCCGGCGAGCAGCGCGAGCAGCAGGACAGTCGGCAGGGCAGGGGCGGTCAGGCGGTTCATCGATTGACCTCCAGGCTAGCGTTTGAACAGCTCATTGACGAAGTACGCGGCCACGAGCAGGAGCAGCACGCCCGAGGCCTTCCTGAGGATGACGGACCACTTCTTCAGGCCTTTCGAGTTCACCATCTCTTCGGCGAGGCCCATCGAACTGCCGGCGGCAAGCACCAGCACCGAGTGGCCGAGCGCGTAGGTGAAGAGCAGCAGGCCGCCGTAGACGACGTTGCCCTTGGACGCGACGTACGACAGGATGACCGCCAGTATCGGCATCGCGCAGGGCGTGGCGATGACCCCGGTCAGCGCGCCGAGCAGGAACGCGCCGACGATACCGCCGGTCTTCGGCGTGATGCCCCGGGGCATCGGGAACTCGAAATTCGGGAAGAAGAGAATCTGCCCGCCCATCACCACGCAGACGATGATGATTAGGATGGGCCAGAACTTCGAGGTCGTGCCGAAGAGCGTGCCGGCCAGCCCGGCGACCATGCCGAGGACCGTGAAGGCCGCGGCGATGCCGATGAACAGGAAGAGGGCGAGCAGGAAGGCATAGCCCTT
>JAFGQF010000055.1 GCA_016935775.1 Caldifarciminota bacterium | reverse complement strand
TACTCGTCGCTCGTCCAGTAGGTGCTGTAACCGTAGACCTTGCGGGTCACGCCCGGCTCGTCGCGCGGCACGAGCGGGCTCGGCGTGCCGTGGAACGCCGGGCCAGGTTTCCGACCCGCTCCCCGGTGCAATTCGGACTCAAGCCAGTGAATGCCCTGCGCCCGCAGGCCGGCGAACGATGCAAGGACGATGATGCCTACGAGGACGGCACGCATCCTGTTCTCCTATTCTGTCAGCACGACCTTTCGGACCCTCGACCGCTCGAACCCTCGACCCCTTGAACCCTCCTGCGTGAAGTACACCCCCGGCGCGAGCGCTGCCCGGCGGTCGGTCACGTCTCTGCCCTGCATGTCGAACACTCGCCCCCCGAATCGTGCGAGCCCGGGCGAACGCATCACCGTCGGCCCATTCGTCATTCGACACTCGACATCCGGCATTTGCTCGACCCCGGTCATCGGCAGGTGCAGCGTCGCCCAGACGTAGATGCCGTTGTCCGGGATGAACACCGGCGGGTCGCCGGATGAACCCAGCGTCCCCCACTCGAGGTGCTCGGCGCTGAACGCCTCGATAAACCCGTGCCGGCCGTCAAGCGAGTCGTCAATCACCTCGAGGTAGATGGAATCGGTCGGCAGGCCGCGGAGCGAGGAGGCGCCGTCGGTCAGGTCGAAGCCGATGAGCCGATCCGGGAAAGCGACGTGGGCGCGCGGCCAGCGGAATGTCCGGAAATCGTGGTGCCAGAACGACATCCCGGGCGTGCCGACCCCGAGCCGCAGCCCGATGCGCTCGCGCGACGAGTGATTGATGCGCACCCAGCCGACCAGCGCCGGCTCGTAACCGACCCGGTCGGCCGGGAACTCGGCCTGGCGTCCGCCCATCATCTCGTCCATCACCGCCACGTACGACATCCAGAAGAAACCGTTGTCGCCCCAGCCCGTGCCCCACGAGTTCACCACCCGGAACGCACCCGGCCCGTCGCTGGTGGTCAGGGTGTCGTCGTAGCCGACGACGGTCACCGCGTGCCAGCCCCGCATCGTGCCGTAGCGCTCGGACGAGCAGTAGGTATTGTTGAAATGGTGGATGTTGTCGAAGTTGGACCAGACCTGGATGCCCAGCACGAACGAGTAACCGTTGGCCACGTGCTGGCGCGCCCGGTTGACGCCCGCCGTATCGCCGGCCCAGACGTAGCTCGGGAACCCGGTCCGAAACTCCATCGCCCGCCGGTAGGCGCTCTCGCTCGGCCAGCTCGTGTAGTCGTACTGGTTGTACGGGCAGTCGACCATGTTCGCGCACCCGGCCTCGGCCATCAGCGCCATCGCCCGGCTGCCGCCGGTGCCGCCGTCCACCCCGCCGTTTATCTGGTTATAGAGAAAGGCCGGGCTGAACTGGTGCTGCGGCTCGTTGACGTTCCAGCCGCGCCGGCGGTACTCGAACTGGGTCTTCAGGTTGTAGCCGAACGCCCAGGCGACGCACGACCCCTGCGCGCCCTGGTTCCCGACCGGCGGTATCCCGGCGGTCAGGTCCACGTGCACCGCCGAATCCGCGGCCAGCCGGCCCGGCGCGACCGGCACCGCGGTCACCTCGCGCACGCCCGGCAAGATTCGCAGGTCCTCGGGGATGAGCCCGAGCGCGCGCTCGCCCGGCGCGAGGCCGAACAGGAACAGGCAGGCCGCCGCGATGACTCCGGCCATCAGCGCACCACCATCACGCGTCCGGTCGCGCCGCCGGCCTTCCGGCACAGGAAGTACACGCCCGCGGCGAGCGATTCCCGGTGCTCGCCGACCTCGCGGCCGTGGCTATCGAAAACCCGCCCGCCGAGCCGCGCCAGTTCCGCCGCCCGCATCACAGTCGGCCCATTCGTCATTCGCCGCTCGACATTCGGCATTTGCTTGACTCCGGTCATCGGCTCGGCGCCCGCCAGCTTCGCCACCGTCGCGACCAACGCCTTCACCACCTCGGCGTACATCGGGATGTTGTTGGTCCCGCACTCGACGTACCCGGGCGGGCCGATGGTGTCGCCGATGGTGTGGTAGTGCGGGGTCCGGTCCTTGTACCCGCCGCGGATGAACGGGAACCCGTACTTCCAGAAAGAGTAATGGTCCGACCGACGCGCCGGCGTTCCCTCGACGACGCGCTCGGCCTGCAGGTCGGTGAACGTGTCGGCCTGGGCCAGGAAGGAATCCAGCCAGGTCACCGACGGCACGCCCTCGGTGCAGCCGTACATCTGCATCCAGTCCGGGTGGCTGCTGCTGTAGGATATCATGTCGAAGTTGACTGCCAGCAGTATCGAGTCGCCGCGCTCGTGAGCGTGCCGGGCGAAACTGTCCGACCCGACCAGTCCCTGCTCCTCGCCCGAGAACCCGATGAACCAGACTGTCTTCTGGAAAGACATGTCGCGCATCACCCGCGCCAGCTCCAGCACCGCGCCCGCGCCCGACGCGTTGTCCTCGGACCCGGGCGTGTTGGTCTGCGGCTGCTGCGAAGTGGCGTCAACATGGCCCATCACCACGAAAACCTCGTCCGGGTAGAGCGTGCCGGTCTTCACCCCGATTGCCGACGGCGCGTAGTCGGCCCGGAACGTGTCGAGGTACGTGCTGTCGCAGCCGAACGCGGCCAGCCGCTGCCGGAACCACTCCACCGCGCTCCGGCACGAGTCGGTCGTCGAGTACCGGGTACGGAACTCCCGCATCCGCAACAGTTGAGTTTCGAGCGTGTCCGGGCTCACCCGGCCGACAAGTTCCCTTACCAGGCTGTCCGGCACGACCAGCGGCTCAAGTGCCGACGCGCGGCCGGCGAGCGGCATCGGCTCGTTGCCGACCCCGGCCAGCTCCACCGGCAACCGGTTCAGCTCGAGGATACCGTCCGCGTCGGTCGCCAGCACCACGCCTTCCGGGTCCTCCGTCAACACCCGGCCGTGACGCGCCAACACCCGGCGGTCGAACCCCGGCGCCGGCATCACGTAGACATAGCTCTTGTCGCGCGGTTCGACGTCGAGCAGCTCGAAACCGAGTCCGGCCCGTTCAAGGCTCTGGATTGCCGAAGCGTCAACCTGGACAAGGCAGTACCCGTCCAGGCACATCACGACCCTGGCGCCGGTCGCGGCGACCGCCCGTGCGTCCGCGAACCGCTCCAGCTCGACCCGGCACAGCCACGCCGGCGCTGCACCGGCTACCACGGCCAGCAAGAGGCAGGCCAGCGCTGTTCTGCTCACCATTGCCATTCTATCGCCGCCGCGCACCCTGCGCAACCGGGCGGCGCGGACGAATCCGGGACCGGTTCAACCGTCCTGCGGGCAAGCGACACTCCGACCAACACTTGCCTCCCGCGCGCGGCCTTGACAGGCTTCAGCGGGGGCCTGCCCGGGGCTAGCCCCTAAGCTGTCCCGGGAGCAGCACCTGGGTCTGCGGCCTTCACTGGGTGACTGTTCGCTGACAGGACCGGCTTCGCCGGCAACCGGTACGCCGGTCTAGTCGCCCCGCGCAGGACCGACCTGGCCGGCGAACCCGGCAATGGCGGCCAAGGCGCGCTCGACCTGGGCCTCGCGCCGCTGCCGGCGGCCCTTCACCCCGGCTACCGGCGGCAGGAGCCCGAAGTTGGCGTTCATTGGCTGGAAGCGGTATGAGGGACATGCCCCGCGGGTTAGGGACATGACCGGCATTCGGTCCTCCGGCGCGGGACACAACCCGACGTGGCGGCGGTCGGGATTGCGTCCCAAGCCGATGTCCGCGGTCGGTTTTCCGTTCCGGATGGGACTGCCTGATCCTGACCGGACGTACTGCCCCGAGCAGGGCGCGCTGACGTACCGCAGCAGGCTGCCGAGCATCATTTCTGCCGGAACCTCGACCGGCCGGTCGCCGAGCATTAGCCGCGCGGCGTTGATGCCCGCGACCAGCCCGGCACCGATGCTCTCGACATAGCCCTCGACCCCGGTGAGCTGGCCCCCGACGAACAGATCGGGCCTAGCCCGGCATTGCAACGTCGGCAGCAGCACGCGCGGCCCGTCGAGATAGCTGTTCCGGTGCATCGCGCCGTAGCGCAGGAAACCGGCGTTCGCCAGTCCCGGTATCATCCGGAACACCCGGCGCTGCTCGGCTTGCTTCAGCCGGGTCTGGAACCCGACCAGATTGAACATCGTGCCTTCGGCGTTCTCCTGCCTGAGCTGGACCACCGCGTGTGGCCGCTGCCCGGTGCGTGGGTCAACGAGCCCGACCGGCTTCATCGGGCCGAAGGCCAGCGTGTCCGGCCCGCGCCGGGCCAGTTCCTCGACCGGCAGGCAGCCCTCGAACAGCGCCGTGGTTTCGAAGTCGCGCACCGGGGCGGTTTCGGCACTCGCCAGCTCGGCCACGAACCGCTCGTACTCATCGCGGGTCATCGGGCAATTCAGGTAGTCTTCGCCCGCGCCGTAGCGCGAGCCGCGGAAGACGACGCCGGGGTCGAGCGACTCGGCGCTCACCACCGGCGCAATGGCGTCGAAAAAGAACAGCCGGCCCGCGCCCAGCGCCGCTTCGAGCGCCCCGGCAAGCGCATCCGACAAGAGCGGCCCGGCCGCGATGATTGCCGGCCCGCCGGGCAGGGTCGTGACCTCCTCTCGGACCAGCTCGACCCCGGCGCGTTCGAGTTCCTCCGCCACCGCGGCCGAGAACCGCTCCCGGTCCACCACCAGCGCCTTGCCGCCCGGTACCCGGGCCCGCTCCGCGCAGTCCAGTAGCCGCGAGCCGAGGATGCGCAGTTCGGCCTTGAGCAACCCGTGGGCGTTGCCCGGCTCGTCCGACTTGAGCGAGTTGGAACAGACCAGTTCGGCGACCTCGCCGGTCCGGTGCGCCGGCGTCATCGTGCCCGGCCGCATCTCGACCAGCCGCACCCTCACCCCGCGCGCTGCGGCCTGGAGCGCTGCTTCGCTCCCGGCCAACCCGGCGCCGACCACGGTCAGTCTCATCATCAGGCAATCATACGCGAAGCGGGGCGGGCCCGCCAGCGCGCCCGCCCCGCGATTAGCTGCGACCTAGTACAGTCCCTTCACCCGGTTGGGCTGGAGCGGCGAGCTGCCGCGCGGGTACTCGACGGTGAACTCGATGTCTATCTCGAGCTTGCCCTGCGGCACGACAATCCGGGTCCAGGTGTGGAAGCCCTTCTCCTTGTCCTGCTCGTCCGAGGGCGGCTCGACCTTCGAGACCGTCACCTTGATCTCCTTCTGCTGCGACACCGGCACCATCTCCACCACCCTTATCGAGAGCTTCTCGCTTCGAAAGTTCTCGACCGTCGTCCGGTACAGGAACTGGAGCCGCTCGGTCTTGCCGCCGAACAGGCCGCCGCCGGTGGACTTGAAGCTCTTGACGAGCTCGCGCTTCACCTTGACCCGCTCGTCCACCCCGAAACTGACTTCGGTGGACTCCTGCGGCGCGGCCGCGTCCAGCCAGGTCGTGCCGGTGAACTCGTCACCGACATAGGTGCTGGCCTCGCCGTCGAGCAGCACGAAGTCGGTGGTGTTCACCAGCTTGCCGGTGAGGAACGCCTGCTGCTTCATCCGCGGCACGCACAGGTAGCCGAACTCGACCGCCAGCTCGGCCTCCTCGAGCTGCAGCTTCTTGGCCGACTCGCCGCTCGTCAGGGAAACCCGGCCCGGCACGACGTACTGCAGCGAGATGCCGGTCTCCTCGACCTCGGCGCGGCTCTCTGCCGGCGGTGCGCCGGGCAGCGCGAAGATGCCGTCGAGCGGCATATCGCCCTTGGACTGCTCGAGCTCGCTGCCGGCGAGCATCTGCTTCTTCTGGGCCGCCTGGTTGTAGCTGCGGTAGGTCTGCAGGTCCATCAGCGAAAGGTACCAGGGCTTCGGCTCGGGCGCGGTCAGCACCAGTTGCGGCCGGGTGGTGGACAGCACCACCTTGACCCGGTCCCAGTCCTCGCCGGTCGCCTGGGTCACCCTGGCGAAGTAGGTGAGACCGACGGCGTTCTTGTCCGGCAGTGCCCGCAGCTCGTAGTACGGTACCCAGCTCGCGCCGTAGGGAATGACGTAGCCGATGCTCACCCGGTAAGTGCCGGCCCCGGCCTCGAAGCTGAAGCTGACGTCCTTGCGGTTCTCGATTGCCGACCGGGCGTCGTTGTACTCCTTGCGCGCGGCCGCGAGCAGCTCCTCGACGTCCTTGCGCTCCTCGGCGAGTTCGAGGCCCGACTGCTTGACCGCGGCCAGCTCGCGGCCGATGAACGACAGCGCGCTGCCCCACGACTCGGAAGAAACCCGGCCCTGCTGCAGCTCCTTCGCCATCAGCTCGGGCGCGCCCAGGGTTATCGAGCCGAGGAACTTGTCCTTGGCCTCGAGCACCGACTGCCGGTTGGCGAGCTTCTTCAGTTCGAGTTCCAGCTCCTCGACCCGGTCTTTGAGCTTCCTGACCGTCGGAGTCGGTTCGTCGAGGTAGTTCTGCCTGACCTGGACCTCGCCGATTCTCATCCCCGGCGCCTTGATGCGCACCGAGTTGTCCACCAGCGCGCCGGGCAGGTCCTCGAACAGCACCTCGCCGGAGCCGCCGACCGTCACCGTCGCGTTGCGCACCACCATCACCTGGTTCGGGTAGACCACCACCGAATCGACCTTCGACCCGACGCTGACCGCCGCGACCAGCATCATCAGTATTGCCATCACTTCACCTCCCGTCTGCTGTCATCCGGTCCTGGATGTCGGGCATTCGCCACTCGACATTCGTCATTCCGCATTCAGGACTATACCGCCTCCTAGCACGATGTCACCTTCGTAGAACACCGCGGCCTGGCCCGGGCATACCGCCCACTGCGGCTCGTCGAACCGCACGGCGGCGCGCCGGTCGGCGAGCGGAGTCACCATCGCCATCCCGCCCTCGTGGACGTTCCGCACCCGGACCAGCGCGCGGAACGCGGCGCCCGGTGTCTTCCCGGATACCCAGCGCACGTCCTCGAGCCCGGCCGAGGACGAACGCGCCTCGTTCTCGCGGCCGACGACGACGGCGTTCCGGCCGGCATCAATCGCCACTACATACCGTCGCTCGCCGAACGGTATTCCCAGGCCGCGCCGCTGGCCGACGGTGAAACGGCCGATCCCGCAGTGCTCGCCGACGCGGTTGCCGGAAGTGTCCACCACCGGCCCGGGCACGAACGCCGCCGGGCAACGCTCTTCAAGGAAGGCGACGTGGTCATCGCCCGGGACAAAGCAGATCTCCTGGCTCTCGGGCTTGTCAGCAACCGGCAATCCCAAATCCCGCGCCCGGGCTCGTACCTCTGCCTTGGTCAGGTCGCCGACCGGCATCAGCACCCGGCCGAGTTGGTCCTGGTCCAACCGGTACAGGAAGTAGCTCTGGTCCTTGGCCCGGTCGCGCGCGCGCTCGAGCCGCCAGTCGCCTGCGGCCCGCGCGACCCGGGCGTAGTGGCCGGTGGCGAGCCGGTCGGCGCCGAACTCCGACAGCCGGTCGAGCAGCACGCCGAACTTCAGCCGCTCGTTGCACCTGATACAGGGACTCGGCGTCCGCCCCCGCGAGTACTCCAGGCAGAAGTCGGCGATGACCTGCTGTTCGAGCTCGGCCCGGAAGTCGAGCACCGGGCATTCGATGCCGAGCCGGTTCGCGACCGCCCGCGCCTCGGTGCCGTCATCGCGGTCCAGCATCCGCAGGTGGACGCCGGTGACCGCGATGCCCTGTTCAAGCAGCAGGGCGGCCGCGACCGCCGAGTCCACCCCGCCGCTCAGGGCGACGACCGCTTTCATCCCGGGTTGTCGGTTGGAAACGACGGCCGGCGGCCGGCGCTAGGCTTCAGGCGTGTGATGCTCGACGCGAATCTCGCGGACGATGACCTGCCAGAGCTGCTGGTGAACCTCGGCCGGCATCTCGGCCGGCGCCTCGCAACGGCAGCGGCCGATGAGCTCGCGCATTCTCCAGACCAGCCGGGCGCAGTGGTCGCACGACTGGATGTGCGCCACCAGCCGCACCCGGGCCTCGGGCGTCGCTTCGCCGTCCAGGTACTCGGACAGCAGCTCGACCAGCTCCGAACACTCGGCGCACTCGAGCACGTTCTCTTCGTCTCCGCTCATAGGTACTTCTCCAGTTTCTCGCGCAGGGCAAGCCGGCCGCGGTGGAGCCGCGACTTCACCGCCGGTATCGAAAGGTTCAGCACCTTGCTGACGTCCTCGTTGCTCAGCCCCTCGAGGTCGCGCAGCACGACCACGGTCCGGTAGTCCTCGGGGAGTCTGTCGACCGCCTCCTTGAGCTTGCGCCGGATCTCGCGCTGTTCGTACAGCCTCTCCGGGCTGAACTGCTCGTCCGGTATCTCGAACGCCATCTCACCCGAGTCGCCGACCGGCTCATCGATTGACATCACCACCGGGCTCTTGCGCTTCCTCAACTTCGTTAGACTCACGTTGGTGGCGATGCGATACAACCAGGTATAGAACTTCGACTTGAACTGGAACTTGCCGACGAACCGGTAGGCGCGCAGGAAGGTATCCTGCAGGGCTTCGGAAGCGTCCTCCGGGTTGCCGAGCATCCGGTAGGTGATGTTGTAGACCTTGCGCTCGTAGCGCCGGACCAGCTCCTCGAACGCCTCGGCGTTGCCCTGCTGCACCCGCCGGACCAGCTCGTCGTCCGGGACCGGCAGCGCCTTCGGCGCGACCTGGAGCTGCCTGCCGTCAGCCATCGTCACAGGGAAGGGACGCCGAAACGAAAGGGGCAAAGGGAAGAAGGCGAAGGGACAAAGGGACGGACTGCCGCCCGCCAGTTGCTCGCCCCGTGTCCTGTCTTCATCCCTTCAACTCCTTACCCTTCCACTCCTTGCCCTTCGGCATTCCTGCCCTCCTGCGTCTCACGGCAACGGCGGCACCACCCG
>JAFGQF010000260.1 GCA_016935775.1 Caldifarciminota bacterium | reverse complement strand
GCGCGGTGGGCAAGGCCGCGGTCGAGGTGACGCTGGAGGAGAAGCTGGCCGAGAATTCGTTCGCGCAGGGCGAGTACCTGCGCACCGAGCTTTCGAAGTTGAACTCGCCGGCGGTGAAGGAGATTCGCGGCCGGGGGCTCTTGATCGGCGTCGAGGTGCACGGCAGGGCGCGGCCGTACTGTGAGAAGCTGATGGAGCTGGGTCTGTTGTGCAAGGAGACCCACGGGACGGTCATCCGGCTGGCGCCGCCGCTGACGATTACCCGCGAGCAGGCGGACTGGGCCCTGGAGCGGATTGCCGGGGTGCTGCGGGCCTAGCCCGGGCTTGACGCCCGCCGAGCCGTTGCTATGCTGTCCTGTAAGCGCAATCCATTGACTAGGAGAATGCCGATGAACTCGAAGGTAGTGAAGGCCGGGCCCGGGCTGCTGCTGGCAGTTGCCCTTGTTGCCCTGGCCCCTTCGGTTGCGCCGGCGGTGCTGCAGGTCGGGCAGGAAGCGCCCAACTTCACGCTGCCCGACACCGCCTACGTTAACCACGAGCTCACCGAGTGGCGCGGCCGGTGCGTGCTGCTCAACTTCTGGACCTCGACCTGACCGCAGTGCCGCGCGGAGTTGCCGCGCCTTGAAGCAATGTGGCAGGAGTACCAGGCCCGGGGATTCACCCCGGTCGCCATCAACATCAACCAGAGCATGGACATCGTCAAGTCGTACGCCCGCCAGGCGACCCACCCGTACCTTCGGGACGGCGGCAGCGTCTGGGGCGCGTACCGGCAGGGCGGTTACATCCCGCTCAACTACATCGTTGACCCCCAGGGCGTCATTCGCTACATCGCCGAGGGGTTCAACGAGACCCAGGTCCGGGCGGTCATCGAGCAGTACCTGCCCGGCCAGCTCGACCACGATGTCGGGGTGACGAAACTGATCGCGCCCTCCGGCACGGCCGACTCGGGAGCCACTTTCACGCCCGCCTGCTCGGTGTACAACTACGGCCTGAACACCGAGACCTACGATGTCCGGATGAAGATCGGCACCGGCTACGACGAGACCTGTACGGTCACCGGCCACGCGACGAACACCGCCCGCTATGTCGAGTTCCCGCAGTGGACCGCGGCCGAGCGGGGCCTGCTCAATGTCCGGTGCTCGACCGAGCTGGCCGGCGACCAGGTGGACTTCAACGATTTCAAGACCGGGACCGTGACCGTCAACGTCTACGACCTGGTGGTGCTCGAGATTCTCGCGCCCGCGGGCGACGTGGATTCGGGCGCGGTCGTGACGCCGGCCGCGGTGGTCGCCAACCGGGGCACGATGGCCGACATGGCCCGGGTCAAGTTGTCGGTCAGCGACGGCTACGTGGACAGCGTCAGCGTGCCGCTCCAGCCGGGACTGGTGGACACGGCCTTCTTCGCCGAGTGGACCGCGCTGCAGCTCGGCACCTTTGCCGTGCGCTGCACGGTCGGCGGCATCCGGGGCGACCTGGTGCCGGCGAACAACCTGCTCGTCGGCGAGGTCCGGGTCATCACCGCCGGCATCGCCGAAGGCGGCGAGCTGCCGGGTGTCACGCGGCCGGCGACCGTGGTCCGGGGCGTGCTGATGATGCCGGATGCGCCGGGCGGTTCGGCGCGGGCGGTGCTGTATGACCTGAACGGCCGTGAAGTGATGGCGGTCAAGCCGGGTGCGAACCCGGTGCGCCATCTCGCGCCCGGGGTGTACTACCTCAGGAGCGGGGAATCGGCCGAGGTGTCCAAGGTGGTCATCCAGGACTGACCGGCCGGCAATAGCGAATGCGGGCGGGTGCCGAGGCACCCGCCCGCAGCCTTCTGGGTGAGCGGCTAGCGCATCCCGATGCCGAGCCCGACGGTGGCGGCGTGGTACCCGGTGGTCAGGTTGTAGTTGTAGTCGGCGTTGACGATGGCGAGGCCGAACTTGAGCGCGACCCCGAGCGTGGCGCGCAGGTTGACCGGCTGGTCGTAGGTCGCGACGACGGGTATTTCCAGCTCCTCGGTTTCGATGCCGTTCGGGCCGACGCCGGTCGGGAACCGGCCGGTGAATACGTAGTCGATGTCGGTCTTCGTCTTGTCGAACCCGACCCCGGCGTAGGGCGCGAAGAAGAGGAGCGAGCGGCCGAGGTGGATGTTGCCGCCGAAGGTGGTCGAGTTCAGCTCGTTGCCGACCGCAAGCGACTGGTAGAATCCCTGGACCGAAACGTGGACCGGCAGCTTGACCCAGGTCGTTATCTCTTCCTTGACCCCGACCCCGAAGAACTGGACGGTGGTGCCCTCGAACGGCCACGGGATGTAGCGGGCGGTGACCTCGAGCCCGAGCGGCAGGCCGAGCGAGGCCTGGGGCACGAGGAACGGCATCCAGCTCACGTTCAGCCCGCCGGGCAGCGTTGGCGGGATGGCGAGCGCGTACTCGCCCGGCGGGTTCACCGGCTGTTCGCCCCCGGGGCCGAAGATCGTCGCCGCGCCCTCGACGTCCACGTAGAAAGTGTCAATGCCGCCGCCGGTCCGGGCCGAGCAGGCCATCACGCTGGCGGTGAAGGTCCTGGCCGCGTCCGGGATATTGATGAGCATCGTCCGGACGCCGATGTCGAAGCCGAGGAACTTGTGCGAGCGGCCGGAGTGGTACCAGCCGGTGCCCATCGCGACGCCGTACGACTCGACCAGCGGGCGAGAGTAGTCCTCGAGCAGGTCCGAGTTCACCGACTTGAGCAGCTCGATCGGGTTGGCCGCCAGCCCGGCGGCGCAGACGCAGAACAGTGCGAGCACGGCTTTCCTGGTCACGGGTACCTCCATTCGCGCCAGTGTAGCCCCGGCCGTCCGGCTGTCAACTAAACTCCTGAAATCGCGGGCCTTCCTTGACAGCGAGCCGCCTCCCGGTATATCTCTAGACGTGCGCTTGATGTCGGTCGATAACGATTCGGACCTGGACCGCGAGCTCGCCCGCGTCGGCGCGGACGAGTGTTGCTGGCCGATCTTCCGGGACAAGCACCGAAGCCTGGCAATCCGGGTCGCGGACCTGTCCGCGGCCGGGGCGAACATCCTGAAGCAGACCGCGCTCGCCTGCGGGGCGGACTGCGCGGTGCACCGCGACGCGGTTTCGGGCCGCAAGAAGCGCTCGGACGCGATCCTCTTCCTTGACCGCCGGCGGCTGGGGTTCTTCTGCGGCCGGCTGCGCACCCAGCCTCCTTGCGTCAGCCGGCTGGTTCCCGGGCTCGAAGAGCTGGGGCGCAACCTCGCGCCCGACCTGGCGATAACGGTCGGCGGCCGGCGGCTGGACCTGGGGTCGCGGACGCACGTGATGGGCATTCTCAACGTCACCCCGGATTCGTTCTACGACGGCGGCCGGCACTTCGACCCGGGCCCGGCGGTCGCGCGGGCCGAGGAGATGGCAGGGGAGGGCGCGGACTTCATTGACATCGGGGCCGAGTCCACCCGGCCCGGCTCGGACCGGGTGCCGCCGAACAAGCAGCTTGCCCGGTTGCTGCCGGTGCTGCGCGGCATCGGCCGCAGGGTGAAGGTCCCGGTTTCGGTGGACACCACCAGCGCCCGGGTCGCCCGGGCCGCGCTCGACGCGGGCGCGGCGCTGGTCAACGACGTGTCCGGGCTTGCCGGCGACCCGAAGATGGCGAGGCTGCTGGCGAAGACCGGGGTGCCGTGCGTGGTGATGCATTTGCCCGCGCCGCCGAAGACGATGCAGCGGCGGGTGCGCTACCGCGACCTGATGCAGGAGGTGGTGGACCGGCTTGCCGGTGCAATCGCGCGGGCCGAGGCGGCCGGGGTGGAGCGCGGGCAGCTCGTCGTCGACCCGGGGATAGGGTTCGGCAAGCGCCTGGAACACAACCTCGAGCTGCTGCGCCGGCTGGGCGAACTCAGGACCCTGGGCCGGCCGGTGCTGGTCGGGCCGTCGCGCAAGGCCTTCATCGGGCAGGTGCTCGGGCTGGAGCCGCCGGACCGGCTCGAGGGGACGCTCGCGGCCTGCGTGGTCGCGGCCCGCAACGGGGCCAACATCCTCCGGGTCCACGACGTCGAAGCGGCCGTGCGGGCGCTGCGCGTGGCCGACGCCATCGAGCGGCGGGCCTAGATGTTCGATTTCATCCGGCTGCGCTGGGTGGACCTGGCGGACGTCCTGCTGGTCGCGCTGGCGGTGTTCTACTTCCTGCGCTTCCTCAAGGGCACCAGGGCGATCCGGATGGTCTACGCGCTGGTGCTGCTGGTTGTTGCTTCGTTCGTCGCCCGCTGGTTCGACTTCCGTGCCCTGGGTCTGATTGTCAGCTCGCTGACCACGGTCTGGATAGTGGCCTTTGTCATCGTCTTCCAGCCCGAGATCCGCAACCTGCTGGCCCGGTTCGGCCGCTACCGGCCGTTCCGGTTCCTGCTCAAGCACGACTCGGTCGAGGGGCTGGTCGAGGAGGTGGTCGAGGCCGCCAGCCAGCTCAAGTCGCGCCGGCTGGGCGGGCTGGTCGTCATCGAGCGCCAGATCGGGCTGCGCGAGTTCGTCGAGACCGGCACCAGGGTCGAGGCCCGGGTGTCGGCGCCGCTCCTGGTCTCGATATTCACCCCGCCGTCGCCGCTGCACGACGGCGCGGTCGTCATCTCGGGCGGCCAGCTCGCGGCCGCGGCCTGCACGCTGCCGCTGTCCGAGGTGACCTACCAGCAGGGGTT
>JAFGQF010000259.1 GCA_016935775.1 Caldifarciminota bacterium | reverse complement strand
GATGGTCGCGATCGACGTCAACACCGGCCGCTCGTCCAAGGAGGATGACCCGGAGAAGCTCATCCTGTCGACCAACCTCGAGGCCGCGGCCGAGATCGCCCGCCAGATCCGGCTCCGCGACCTGGCCGGGCTGCTGATCGTCGACTTCATCGACATGGAGGACGCCAAGAGCACCGAGAAGGTCGTCGACGAACTGCGCGCGCACCTTGCCAATGACCGGGCCAAGGCCGATTTCTCGCGCATTTCACGGTTCGGGTTGCTGGAGATGACCCGCGAGCGGACGCGGCCGGGGATGATGTACTCGATGTGCGAGACCTGCCCGACCTGCAAGGGTTCGGGCCGCGTACGGTCGCGGCCCGAGATCGCGATGAAGATCGAGCGGGCGATAATCGCCCGGCTGCCGAAGATTTCCGGCCGGCGCATCCGCATCCTCGCTTCGCCGTGGATGACCGATTTCCTGACCGCTGACTGGTACGACCGGCTGGCCGAGTTCGCCAAGCGCTACCGGCTGGCGATCGATGTCAAGACCGATTACCAGATACTGCCGACCGATTTCCGGTTGCTGACCGAGGCGGCCGAAAGCTAGTCGCGGCCGGCGATCTCCAGCAGCTTGTCGCGGCCGCGAAGGCCGCGGATGATCGTGACCGCCGAGCGCGGGACTCCGAAATGACGGGCCACCAGTTTCACCACCGCTTCGTTCGCCCTGCCCTCTCTTGCCGGGGCGCGGACACGAACGAAGAGCGGCCCGCCGGGCCGCTCTTCGATTGCCTCGGTCCGGCAACCGGGCCGGACCGTTACCGCCAGTTTCACCCGCCGGCGTTGCCCAGGCCGGGCTTGTAGCGGTCGAGCAGTTCCGCTTTCTTGCCCTTGTTCCAGCCCGATACCCGCGAGAAGTAGCCGGTCACGCGGGTGATGAAATCCACCTCGGACGAGCCGCACCAGGGGCAGACGTCCACGATGCCGCGGGTGGTGCGGCCGCAGCGGCAGGCGGTGAACTCGGGGGAGAAGGCGATCTGGGCGTTGCGCGACCGGTGGTAGGTCTTCTTGACGAACCCGGCGATCGACTCCTTCGGGGGCCGGGAGTCGGCCAGCCAGACGTGGGTCAGCGCGCCCGCCTCGATCATATCGTGGAACTTGCCCTCGCGGTAGACCCGCTCGATCGGGTCCACCTGCTCGCTGACGTTGAGGTAGGTGGAGTTGGTGTAGTAGGCCGAGCGTTCCTCGATACTGCCCTTGACGACCTGCTGGGCCTGTTCGGGGTAGTGGGCGAGGTCGAGCCCGGCGAACCGGTAGGCGGTGGACTCGGCCGGGGTCTGCTCGAGCACGAAGTGCAGGTCGCCGTTCTCGCGCGCCAGCCGGTGACATTCGAGGTGCATGTAGGCGACGACCTTGAGCCCGAAGCGGAACGCCTCGTCGGACTCGTGGAGCTGCTTGCCGAGGTGGTACTGGACGAGCTCGTTCAAACCCAGGATGCCGACCAGGAATGTCGCGCGGTGCATCCGGAGGTAGCTTTCGCCGTCGAGGTCCATCGTCAGCAACGCCAGCGGGCCCTCGCCCTTGAGCGCCAGCAGCCGGTCGAGGAAGTCCTTCTTCTGGAGGTGGGCCTTGACCGCCAGTTCGAGGTTGCGGCGGAGCAGCCGGAAGAGCGTCTCGTCGTCGCGGTTGGCGAGGAAGGCGATGCGCGGCAGGTTGATGGTGACGTTCTGGAGCGCGCTGTAGCGCATCTTCCAGGGCGTGTTGGCGTCCTGCAGGTCGCTCTTGTCGAGCTTGAAGCTGAGCCGGCAGCACTCGCTGACCTTGGCGGTTTCGCCGCGATCGAAGACGTAGTAGGTGTTGCCCTTGTCGGCGGCGACGTCGGAGATGTGGAGCAGGAAGTCCTCCCAGCCCGGGGTTTGGAAGAAACGCTCGGTCATGTGGACCAGCGGCTTGGGGAAGAAGAACGGCCGGCCCGAGCCGTCGCCTTCCTTGTAGATGTCGAACATCGCCCAGGCGAAGCGCTGGGCCTCTGGCAGGTAGTCACGGTACTTCTTGCCGGTGTACTCACCGCCCGGTCCGATCGCCTCGACATCCTCGAAGTGCTTGGGGATTTCCCAGTAGAGGTTGATGTCCGAGAAGATTGCCTGGCCACCGCGGGCGACGTTCTGCTGCGAGTACTCGAAAATCAGCATCTGGGCGAGCTGGTGCAGGTCCTTGTCCGGCATCCCGGCGGTGAACGGCGCGATGAACAGGTTGACCGCGTCCCAGCCGATCGCGCCGGCGAAGTGCCCCTGGAGCGCTGCCGAGAATTTCACCATCTGGGCGATCAAGGTGTCCGGGTGCTTCGGCGGCCGGGCCATCGAGAGGGCGTTGGGCAGGTTGAGGCCGAACTTCTTGACGTACTCGAGCGACTGGCCCGAGCAGTAGGGCCGGTTGATGAAGCCGAGGTCGTGGAGGTGGATGTCGCCGTTGGTGTGGGCGTCGGCGACCTCGGGGTCGAAGACCGAGGCGAGGGCGTACTGCTTGTTGATCCACTCGGCCAGGGTCATGTTGGTCGCCTCGGGGTTGTGCGGGATGTTGGCGTTTTCCTTGTTCGGGAAGAGCAGGATGCGCTCGACGTCGTAAAGCGGGACCCCGAGCCGCGTGTGGCGCTTGCGCTGCTCCTCGTAGCCGTGCTCGACCAGCTTGGTGTTGACGATTTCCCGCACCAGGCTGGTGTTGAGGTTCTTCACCTTGGAGGCGACGATGACTTCCTCGACCTCGAGCGCGATGCGGTCCGCCACCTCGGCGGGCAGGTGGGTCTCGCGGACGAGCGCGCGGCTGATGCGGTCGCGGTCCCACTTCAGCACCTTGTCGTCGGTCGAGTGGACGAAGACCGCGTACTGGGTGGATTCCTCCTCCTCGGCCAGCAGCCGCTTGATGCGCTTGCGCGCCTGGCGCTCGCGGTAGAGGATGTAGGACTTGGCGATGCGGCCGTGGCCGGTGTCCATCAGCACCTGCTCGACCGCGTCCTGGATTTCTTCGACCGACGGCACGGCTGCTTCCGCCGAACTCTTGAGCCGGCGGCAGACGCGGTCGGTCAGCGACTCGGCCAGCATCCGGTCGTCGACCTCGACCGACCGGGCGGCCAGGTAAATGGCCTCGACTATTTTCGTGCGGTCAAACGGCACGGTCTTGCCGTCGCGCTTGCGAACCTGCGTGAAGGCGGCTTCCGGCCTGCCGGCCGGCGCCGACTCAGAAGCCGACCCGGCGGCCGGGTCTTCGGTTCGGGCCCTGCGTTCCGGTACGGACACACTCTCCCCCTTTCCTGATGGTGTTAAGTTCCTGAACGAACTGCTCGGGGCTGGCAAACTGGCGGTAGACCGACGCGAACCGGACGCAGGCCACCGGGTCGAGCTCGCGGAGCTCGGCGAGCACGGTCTCGCCCAGCTCGGCGGAGCTCACCTCCAGCCGGTAGTCCTCGGCCAGCCCGGCCTCGATGCAGTCGACCAATGCCTCGGCTTCGGTGCGGGCGACCGGGCGCTTGCGCAGCGCCAGCAGGATGCCGTCGAGGAGCTTCTGGCGGCAGAACGGCTCGCGCGAGCCGTCGCGCTTCACCACCATCAGCGGCGTGCGCTCGACGTACTCGTAGGTGGTGAACCGGCGATGGCAGTCGGCGCACTCGCGGCGGCGGCGGACCGCCTCGCCGTCCTGCGCCGGACGCGAATCCAGCACCCGGTCTTCCTGAAACCCGCAGTATGGGCACTTCATATAGTAACGCCTGCTGTTATACCACAACAGGTTGTACTGTCAACGTTCTTTCTTGATATCCCCTCGATTCGCCAAGTGTATGACAAGAAGACGGTTACGGACGCAGTTAGTATGCCTGATACCACAACATCCCGGTCAGTTTGGCAGCACAGTCGGTGAGGACGTGCCAGTTATCAACCGGGTTATCCACCGGTTGTCAACAGGATTTCCCCTGTCCTGCCAGGTGGTCGTAACCGTGCTCCCGTAGCCGAGAGACCCGGCCGCGGGTCCGGATGTGGAGCCCGGAGCCAGGTTCGACCGTGCCGATCCTGGTAACGTTCACGCCGGCCGCGCGGCGCGGCACCGGGCCTTTGCTGGTGAATAACAGTTCGTGGTCCTCACCAGAGGTGAGCAGGAAGCGTGTCAACCCCGGCTCGTCACCGGTGAAGAGTGACTCGGTCGCGGTCAGGACCGGCAGTGCGGCACGGTCGATGACGATGCGAACCCTGCTCGAATCGGCCAGGTGCCGGGCGTCGGTGGCCAGGCCGTCCGAGGTGTCGGTGAGTGCGGCAATCCCCGGTCGCAGTCGCAGCATCGCGGCGAGGCGCGGGAACGGAGCCCGGTGACGGGCGATCGCAGCGCCGAACTGCCGGCGCGAGAGCCCGCGGTCCAGGGCGACGCGGCCGGTCTCGGCCGCGGCGACGTTGTCAGTGATGTACAGCCCTTGACCGGGCCTTGCCAGCGAGCGCAGCCGCGGCCGGCGGGCGCTCCCGGTCGCCGAGATGGCGAGGAAAAACCTCTGCGAACAAACGATGTCGCCGCCCACGACCTCGCAGCCGAGCGGCCGGCAGGCCTGCCCGATGCCCCGGTAGAGCGTGCGGATGTCGCGGGCAGAGAACCCGGCAGGAAGCCCGAGCGCGACGACCACGGCGTCGGGCCGCGCCGCCATCGCCACGACGTCCGACACCGCGGCGAGAGTTGCCCGCCGGCCGATGTCGACGAGCGACAGGTAGCGTCGGTCGAAGTGGACGCCGTCGACGTAGGCGTCGGTGGTCAGGATGGTGCCGTCGGCCAGGACTGCGGCATCGTCACCGATGCCTACCCGGGCCCGGGCAGGCCGGCCGAGGGTTCGGCCGATGATGTCGATGAGCTGCTGCTCGCCGGTGTTGTGCGCCACGCTCAATCATATCCTTGCCT
Source organism: Caldifarciminota bacterium (assembly GCA_016935775.1). GTDB lineage: Bacteria > Hydrothermota > Tepidihabitantia > Tepidihabitantales > Tepidihabitantaceae > DSBX01. Next base: position 3,503 of record JAFGQF010000259.1, on the reverse strand, counting down.
GGCAAGGCTGGCAAACCCTGGAACCACGACGGGCCGGCAATCAAGCGGTCTCCTGCCCCGGTTGACATAACGCTGACCGCGGCGTACTCTTGAACCGATGCGCGCGGCTGTAGTCTTGGCGATGGCTGTCTTCCTGCTCGCGGGTCGGTGCGAGGACCTGCCGCCGAGCGCGCCGCTATTGCTCGGGCCGGGACGGGCCTGGCCGGGCGACACGCTGCGTTTCAGGGTGCAGGCCGTTGACCCGGACGGAGACGAGGTGGATTGCCTCGTTGACTGGGGCGACGGCGACTCGACCTGCTGGCCGGGGCCGGTAGCATCCGGCAGCTGGCGCACCGTGGAGCATTCCTATTCCGACAGCGGCCGATTCACAGTGCGCGCCCGGGCCAGGTCGGGGGGGCTGGAGTCGGGATGGTCCGAGTTGTTCGCCTGCGAGGTTGCCGAGTTCGGCCCGTACGTGCCGGTCCGGCCGCTGAAGCTGGGCCGCGACACGGTCCCGGTCGGCGACACGGTCCGGTGGATGACACGGGCCGGACATCCGCTCGACAAGCCGGTTGCGTTCCAGCCGGACTGGGGCGACACGGTCGGTGACTGGTCCGAACCATTCCCGGCCGGCGAATGGGTGACGCTTGAGCACGTCTATCCCGGTGCCGGGACATTTGCCGCCCGGTTCCGGGCCGAAGACCGGCGCGGGCACCAAACCGACTGGTCGGCCCCGGGCACGGTCTGGGTGCTGGACTCCCTGGCTCGTGCCGGCGCGCGGCGCGGGCAATGACCGCTTTACAGTCTGCCGGGCCGGGGTAGAATTACGTTCCTGACCGGAAGTCAACAGGAGGATTCGTGAAGTTCCACCACATCGCCGCGGTCCTGGCGCTGGTCGCGGTTGCCGCCGCGGCCGGTTCCAAAAACGAAATCGAGATGAAAGTCCGCGTGTTCGTTGCCCCGGAGCAGATCGAGTTGCTGGCCGGGCGCGTGCTCGAGTTCTATGACGTGACCGCGGACAACTTCGTCGGGGCCATCACGCGGTCCACCTACGAGGATTTGGTGCGTCAGCACTACCGCATCGAGGTGCTGGTGCCGGATGTGCGCGCGGCGGCGATGGAGGTGGACGCGTTCTTTCACACCTACCAGCAGATCCGGGACACCTGGGCCATAATCGCCCAGAACTACCCGGATATCTGCCTGCTCGACACGCTCGGCACTTCGGCCGGCGGCAACCTGCTGCTGGCGATGAAGATATCAGACAACCCGGGCGTGATGGAGATGGAGCCGCGGATCTGCTTCGATTTCACCATCCACGGCAACGAGAACAACTGCACCGAGGTCGCCCACTGGGTGCTGCTCAAGATACTGGAAGGTTACGGCACGAACCCGGACATCACCCGGTGGGTGGACAACCGTGAGATCTGGCTCCTGCCGATGGTCAACCCGGACGGGCTGATATCGCGTTCGCGTTCCAATGCCAATGGCGTTGACTGCAACCGCAACTACGGCTACTCGTGGAACGGCGGCGGTTCAGACGTCTTCTCCGAGCCCGAAACACGCGCGCTCTACCACCTGGGCGTGAACAACCCGATGGCCTCGTGGACCCAGTACCACTCCGGGACCGAGCGGGCGATGTGGGCGTGGGGCTATACCCAGCTCGCGACGATGGACTCGGTCATCCACCGCTACGAGATGGTCCGGTACAGCCAGCTCAGCGGTTACCCTTACTGCCAGATTGCCCGCGGTTTGTACCCGGTCAACGGCGGCTCGACCGACTGGTACTACGGCGCCACCGGCGCCCAGGGTTACGGCATCGAGGTCTGCAACGGCCAGCCGAGCCAGCCGAGCCAGATTGACGAGATCAACGCCGAGAACTGGCTGGCGATGAAGGAGATGATCGAGCGGGTGATGTGGGGCATCAGCGGCCGGGTCACCGACAGCGTCAGCGGCGCGCCGCTCGAGGCGCTGGTGTCGGTCAACCCGCCGGACTGGTTCACCCACGCCGATTCGATCGGTTTCTTTCACAAGAACCTGCACGCCGGCACCTACTCGCTGACGGTCTCTGCCAACGGCTACGAGCCGAAGACGATAGGCGGCATCGCGGTGCCGGCCGACACGTTCGTGTTCCTTGAGGTCGCGCTGGCGCCGGACTCCACCGAGCCCTGGTGCGCGCTCCGGCCGATCACCAACAAGCTCGGTAACTCCAACCCGACCGACGCCTGGTGGGCACTGCGCAAGCGGGACGGCCGCAGGTTCTCGCTCGACCGCGGCGCATGGGCCAGCTTCGACATCGGGCGCCGTTCCCCGATTCTCAACGGCCCGGGCAACGACTTCTTCGTGGTCGAGGACGACGGCGACCCGGAAGGCTACAGCGTTTTTGCCGCAAACGACTGGAACGGCCCCTGGACCCTGCTCGGGACAGGCACCGGCACGCAGGGATTTGACCTCCAGAACGGGGCGATGACGTCGGCCCGGTTCGTCCGGATCATGGACGACAACTCCGGGACCGGCGGGTTCGAAATCGACGCAATCGAGGCGGTGGTCGTGAATGCACCGGCAGTGACTTATGTCGAGCAGACGGTCATCGACTCGCCGCCGGGCGGCAACGGTGACGGCAAGCTCGACCCGGGCGAAAACGCGGACCTCATCGTGACCCTCAAAAACATCGGCCGGCTCGGCGTGACCGCGGTCAGCGGCAAGTTGAGGACGCTGGACAACTTTGTAACCGTCACCGATTCGACCGGCGCGTTCGGCGACCTCGAGCCGGATTCGACGCGTTCCAACTGGGCGGACCGGTTCCGGCTCGCGGCCGCATCCGGCACGCCGCGCGAGCACGTCGCCGCGATGAAACTGCACCTCGAAGGAACCGACTACACGGACAGCCTTGAGTTCCAGGTTACGGTCGGCGAACTGCGGGCGGTAGACCCGATACCCGACGGCCCGCGCCAGCCCGCGCTCTACTGGGCCTACGACGACACGGACTCCGGCTACGCCCACCGGCCGGACTTCGAATGGGTCGAAATATCCGGGGTCGGCACGCGGCTCACCCTGTCCGACGACCAGACCGTGGTCGTGCCCCTGCCCTCGGGCTTCGTATGGCGGTTCTACGGCCAGCAGTACTCGCAGTTGTCGGTGTGCGGCAACGGGTTCGTGTGCCCCGGGAGCCAGACTTACTCGGGGTACAGCAACCAGGCACTGCCGTACAGCACGGCGCCGGGACTTGTCGCGCTCAACTGGGACGACCTGTTCCCGCCGACCGGCGGCGGGGTCTGGCACTGGCACGACGCGGCCAACCACCGGTTCATCGTCGAGTGGGACTCGGTTCACTACTACTCGAGCGCGCTGGCCGACAAGTTCCAACTGGTGCTCTACGACACCACCGTGGCGACGCCTTCGGGCGACAACGAGTTCAAGGTCCAGTACCTGACCGCCAACAACTATGTCGGCAACACGGTCGGCATCCAGGACCAGGCCGCGAGCATCGCCATCGAGGCGCTGTTCAACGGCTCCTACCACCGCGG
>JAFGQF010000258.1 GCA_016935775.1 Caldifarciminota bacterium | reverse complement strand
GGCTGGCGCCGAAGCCCGCCCTGGTGGGCGTGGCTGTTCTACCCGTTCGGCCTGATGGTCCTGCTCGCGGGCGCGGTCCTCGGCCGGCACCGGCGCAAGCTCGAGCAGGACCGCGGCTACGCCCGGCTGCGCCGCTCGAGCAGGCTGGTGCGCAGGCGGCTGGCCCGGGCCCGTTCGCTCCTCAAGTCGGGCGAAGAGCGCGGGTTCACGGCCGAACTGGCGGGCGCGGTCCAGGGCTATGTCGGCGACCGGTTCGACATCGAGGCCCAGGGGATGACCGGCGACGAACTGGCCGGGGAACTCGCCCGGCGCGGGGTGAACGAAACGACGGTGCGCGAACTGCTTTCACTGCTGCGCGACTGCGACGCGGCCCGGTTCTCGCCCGGCATCCCCGAGTGCCGGCCCGGGGAAATGATCGAGCGGGCGGAGAAAGTGCTGGGAAGACTGTGAAGGCCAGGATTCAAGGGGTCCAGGGTTCCAGGGGTCGAGTGACCGGGCTGAGTGCTGATTGCCCGGCGCAGATTGCAGAACGCAAGACCGGCGTAACCGGGCGCCCGGCACTCCGCGCTCAGCAATCCGCAATCATCAATCTGAAATCCCCGGTCCTTCTTTGTGTCTTGGTGTTTGCTTCCTCGGTCCTCTTCGCCCGGCCCGCGCGCTGGCTCGAACAGGGCAACCTCGCCTACGAATCGGCCGACTACCCGGCCGCGGTCGCGCTCTACGACAGTGCGCTTGCCCGGGTGACCGACGCCCGGCTGCTTTACAACCGGGGCAACGCCTGGTTCAAGCAGGGCCAGACCGGCCGGGCCCTGGCCGACTTCCTGCGCGCCGACGCGCTCGCGCCCAACGACCCGGACACCCGGCACAACATCGAGTTCTGCCGGTCGTTCCGCGCCGACCGCAACCTGGTCGTTCCCAACCCGCTGGTCGCGCTCGCCACCCGGCTGCTGCGCCTGCTCGACCTCGCTGTGGTCCGGGTGCTCACCGGCGCGCTCTTCCTGCTCGCGGCCGGGGCGTTCGGCCTCCTGCTCGTCACCCGGCGCCGCGCCTGGCTCTGGTTCGGGGTCGCGTTCGGCGTCCTTTCGCTCTACGGCCTGCTCTCCTGGCTGAGCTGGTCGGCCGAGGTCAGCCCGGCCCGGGCGGTGGTGGTCCGGCCCGAGGTCACGCTCCTCTCCGGCCCGGGCGACGACTACCGCGACATCCTCATCGTCCACGACGGGCTCGAGGTGACGGTGCGCGAGCGGCGCGGCGACTGGGTCCTGGTCCAGGCCCCGGGCGGCGAAGGCGGCTGGACCCGGCAGTCCGCGCTCGAGCAGGTATTCCCGGACCGGCTCCCCTTTGCCGATTCCCGCTGACCCCGCCCCCGCACGGTTGACAATCTTCCCTTGCGGACTACCATTGCCCGTGGATTGCCGGCGTGCCCGTCGCCCCGACGCGCCTTGCAGCAAGCGTGCGGGCCGCCGCCGTGCGGCCTGATGCGCCCGCGCCGGCTGTTCCCGGAGCGGCACTACCGGCTGCCGCTCAAGTGGGTACTGCTCGGAACGATGGCGGCGTTCATCGGGCTGATGCTCTGGGTACTGCGCAGGCTGTTTGGCTGACGATGAAAGGAGACAGCGGATGACAAAGCTCCATTTCAACTACAAGGACCTGTTCCGGTCGCTCAGGCTCGGGTTCTCGGCCAAGAAGATCTGGGTGATGTTCGTCGGCCTTGTGGTCGGGCTCGGGCTGTACGCCGGGTTCGCCTACCTGGCCTGGCTGGTCGCGGGCTACGACCTGTTGACCGTCTGGGAGAGCTTCCGGCTGCTGCCGTTCGCCGAATCGGCGCTCTACCCGTTCCCGTGGTACTCGTGGCCGATCTACGGAATCGGCGTGTTGCTGTTCGCGGCCACCGCGCTGCTGGCCGGGACCGCGGTTTCGAAAATCACCTACGAGCAACTCCGGGGCGACGAGTTCTACGAGAGCCGTGAGGCCTGGCGGTTCGCGTTCCGCCACGCGTCGTCGGTGCTGGCCTCGCCGTTGCTGGTGCTGGGATTTGTCGCGCTGATCGTCGTCGCCGGCCTCCTCTTGTCGCTGCTCGGCGCCATCCCGTTCTTCGGCGAGATGTTCGTCGGGCTGATGGCGCTCCCGGCGGTGGCGGCATCGCTGTTCACCGTCTACCTGCTCATCATCCTGCTCTGCAGCCTGCTCCTGGCGCCGGGCGTGGTCGGCGCCTCGCGCTCGGACACCTTCGACACGCTGTTCGAGGTCTTCTCCTGCGCCAACGAGCAGCCCGGCCGGCTCGCCTGGTACCTGGGCACGGTCGCGGTCCTGAGCCAGCTCGGCAGCTTCCTGCTCGGGCTGGCGATGTCGGCGGCGGGCCGCATCGGCCACCTCGTGCTGCGGACCTTCATGGGCCAGGACGTCTCCGACCTGCTGGCGAACGGCGCCTTCTACGTCAAGGTGACCCTGCCCGACTGGTGGCCGGGCCCGCTCTACTGGCTGTTCCGCGCCTCGGCCCGGGCCTGGGGAACACCCGAGCTCTACCTGCCGGGTGAGTACGTGGCGGGCCTGGGCTGGGCTCACGACACCGGCGCGGTCCTGGTCGCCATCGCGCTCTACGTTGTGGCGCTGGTTGTCGCGGCCTACGGCTGCTCAATCTGGTACTCGGGCACGACCCTGGCCTACGCGGTCCTCGCCCAGAAGAAAGACGACAAGAACCTGCTCGAACTGCCCGACGAGGACGAAGACCTGCTCGCGCCGGTCGTGGACCCGTCCGAGGTCGCGCCACCGCCGGACACCGATGAAGGCAAGTAACCACTTGTCAATAACTTAGGCTACGGCGGCCCCGTCTTGGGGCCGCCGGTTCTGATGGTGAAAACCGCAAGGACACTCTGCGCGACAATCCGGGGCCAGGTCCAGGGCCTCGGGTTCCGGCCCTATGTCTACCGGCTGGCGGTGCGTTACGGAGTCACCGGTTCGGTCGGCAACTCGAGCCGGGGCGTGGAGATCATCGCCCAGGGCCCCCGGGCGCGCGAACTCCTCGACCGGCTCGCGGCCGAACCGCCGCCTCTCGCCCGCATCACCGGGATGGCGGTGACCGCCCGCCGGCTGGCGCAAGCCGCTGATTTCAGGATAGTTGGCAGCAGCGGCGGCGCGGCGACGGGCGTTGACGTGTTGCCCGACATCGCCACCTGCGCCGACTGCGCGGCCGAGGTTGCCGACCCGGCAAACCGGCGCCACCGCTACCCGTTCACCAACTGCACCCAGTGCGGCCCGCGCTACACCATCATCGAAGACCTGCCCTACGACCGGCCGCAAACCACGATGCGCCGGTTCGAGATGTGCCCGGACTGCCGGCGCGAGTACGAGGACCCGGCCGACCGGCGGTTCCACGCCCAGCCCAACGCCTGCCCGGTCTGCGGGCCGCGCCTGCGTCTGCTCGACCGCGGCGGCCGGCCCGTGGCTGGAAACCCGCTCGACCGGGCCGCGGCCGCGCTCGCGCGGGGCCGCATCGTCGCGCTCAAGAGCCTGGGCGGCTACCAGCTCGCCTGCGACGCGCGCAACTCGTCGGCGGTGGCCCGGCTCAGGCGGCGCAAGCGCCGGCCCGACAAACCCCTGGCCCTGATGTGCCCGGACCTCGCCACGGTGTCAAAGTTCTGCCGGGTCAGCCGCGCCAGCCGGGAACTACTGCGCTCTCCCGCCGCGCCGATCGTCCTCCTT
>JAFGQF010000006.1 GCA_016935775.1 Caldifarciminota bacterium | reverse complement strand
CGCCGCGCCAGCCGCTTGATTGCGGCCAGGTACTTGTACTCCACCGCCACCTCGCCCAGGTAGATGTGCCCCTTCTTCCGGCCGCCGTGGCAGTCGCTGCCCCCGGTCACCAGCAGGCCGTTCTTCTCCGCCACCTCGAACAACCGGGCCGACTCCGCGGTGTCGTGGTCCGGGTGCCAGACCTCGATGCCGTCCACTCCCGCGCCGATGGCCGCGTAGAGCGCGGTGTCGCGCCGGTAGATGCCCGGGTGGGCGAGCACCGCGACCCCGTGGTGCCGGTGGATGAAGCCCACCGCCTCCTCCGGGGTCAGTCGCTTCTTGGGAACGTAGGCCGGCCCGTCGTAGCCGAGGAAACGCTTGAAGGCCTCCTCCATCGAACCGACCGCCCCGGCCTCGACCATCGCCTGGGCAACGTGGGGCCGGCCGACCGCGGCGCCGGTCGCCGACCGCTCGACCTGTTCCAGCGTCACCCGGATGCCGAGCCCGTCCAACAGCTCGACCATCTTCACCGCCCGGTCAAAGCGCGCCCGGCGCAGGTCCGCGAAGAACCCCGTCACGTCCGGATCGCGGCAGTCGATGTAGTAACCCAGAATGTGGACGTCGGTGCCGTCCACCGTGCAGCTCAGCTCGGCGCCGGGCACGATCTCCACGCCGTCCCGCTTGCCCGCGGCCCGGGCCCGGTCGATACCCGCGACGGTATCGTGGTCGGTCACCCCGACCGCGGCCAGGCCGAGCCGGGCCGCGCGCGCGACCAGCTCCTCGGGCGTGAACAACCCGTCCGAAAAACAGGTGTGGGCGTGGAGGTCAACCCGGCCCGGGTCGTTGACCATCGGGGCCCGCCCGGCCTACTCAGCCATCCGGCCGGTCACGGTCGCCAGGTACTCACCAACCAGTCCGTCGAACTCGTCCTGCAGCCGCTCGAGTTCCTGCTGCTTCGCCTTGACGAACGACTCGTCCTTGATGCTCGACAGGTTGATGAGCACGTTCAGCCGCGCGCCGTGGAAACAGGCGTTCAGGTTCATCGTGCCGACCCCGGCGTCGGATATCGAGCTCTTGTTGCCGTGCTCGACCACCGGCCGCGCCAGTCGCATTGCGTCCAGCGCGAGCTGCATAGTCCGCAGCGGCGTTTCGGCCGCGCCCTTGAGCGCCTCGCTCACCGCCAGGGTCCGGGCCTGCTTGTCGGCCTCGGTCATCTTCGGCAGCTTGAACGCCGCCATCACCGCCTTGAACGCCGCCGCGTCCTCGTCCACCAGGTCCAGGAACTTCCCGCGCAACAGCACCAGCTTGTCGCGCACCCCGGACAGCGCCTCGTCAAACTCCTCGTAGCCCTTCTTGCCGACCGTCAGCTTGGCGACCATCGTCATCAGCGCCGCGCCGATCGCGCCGTTCAGCGCCGCGGCCGAGCCGCCGCCCGGTGTCGGCTTCGAGGAAGCCAGCTCGTTCAGGAACTCCGGCACGCCGGCGGCCGCGCCGCCACCGGACGTTTCGAGCTTGTTCTCCAGTATCTGGTCGCGCTTGAAGTTGTTCAGTTGCAGGTAGAACCGGGCGCAGGCGTTCAAGGCGCCCTGCGGGACCAGCCCGACGACCTCCGACTCGGTGACGTTCACGCCCCAGCGCTCGGCCTCGCGCTTCACCGTTTCGAACACCCGGTAGAGCGGCGTCTTGGTGTAGTCGGTCATGTTGATCGAAACCTGGACGCAGCCCCGCTCCTTGATCTCGAACCCCAGCGCCTTGGCGTACCGGTAGCCGCCGCTGCGCGAGCGGATCGCCTTGGCGACGCGCTGGGCGACCTTCAGGTTGTCGGTGTCGAGGTAGACGTTGTAGGCGATCAGCGGCGCGCGCACGCCGACCACGGTCGCGCCCGCGGTCGGGTGCACCTCGGGCCGGCCGAAATCCGGCGCCCGGTCCGGGTCGCTCTTGATCGCGGTCCTCAGTCCCTCGAACTCGCCCTTGCGGATGACCGCCAGGTCCTGCCGGTCGGGCCGGGTCGCGGCCAGCTCGTACAGGTAGACCGGTATCGAAAGCTCGTCGGCGATGCGCTTGCCCAGCCGCCGCGCCAGCTCGACGCACTCCTCCTGGGTCGCCCCGGATATCGGCACGAACGGGACCACGTCGGTCGCGCCCATCCGCGGGTGCTCGCCCTGGTGCTTGGTTAGGTCGATCAGCTCGCTCGCCCGCTTGGTGCCGCGGAACGCGGCCTCGAGCACCGCCTCGGGCTCGCCGACGAAGCTGACCACCGCCCGGTTATGGTCCCCGTCCATCTCCTGGTCGAGCATGCTGATGCCGGTCACCGACTTGATGGCGCCGACGATATCGTTGATGACTTCGGGCCTGCGGCCCTCGCTGAAATTGGGAACGCACTCAACCAGCCTGCGCATTGTCTCAAACTCCTTTCGACAAGGTGCCTGCGTATCTCAAGGGAAGCAAGGGGTATGTTAGCGGTCGGTGCCCCCGAGTCAATCGGCCGGCGAAAATGGGGACGCTGGGGCTGTTGAAAGAGGCACCATCTGTCATCCTGAGTGAAACGGAGGATCTCCATTGCATTGGTGCCGCATCACTTGGAGACTCTCCGCCTTGCTCAGAGTGACAAACCGGAGGTTGTTCAACAGCCCCAGTGTCTCTGTTTCCGTACCCGCGGCCTATTCCGGCTTTGGCAGGACCCGCCGGGCCGGCTTGTCCCGGCGCAGGCCGAGCGCGTAGTCGGCCTGGATGAGCGTGTGCAGCTCGCGCGACCCCTCGTAAATCTGCGCGCCCTTGGCGTTGCGATAGAATCGCTCGACGTTGTACTCGGACGAGAACCCGTACGCGCCGTGCACCTGGACCGCGTCCGACGCCGCCCGCTCGGCCGCCGCGCACGCCCGCCACTTGGCCAAGGACGTCTCGCGCGTGCTGCGCAGCCCCCGGTTCTTCAGCCACCCGGCCTTCATCCACAAGAGCCGGCACGCCTCGTACTCGGCCGCCATCCGCGCCACCATCCGCTTGATGAGCTGGTGCTCGGCAATCGGCCGGCCAAAGGTCTCGCGCATCCCGGCGTAGTCCACCGACGCGTCAAGGCAGGCGCGAATCAGCCCGGTGCCACCGGCCGCGACCGTGTACCGGCCCTGGTCGATGGCGAACATCGCGATGTGGAAACCCTCGCCCTCGTCACCCAGCCGGTTCCGCTCCGGCACCCGCACCTCGTCCATCGAAATCGAACCGGTGTTCCCGGCCCGCACCCCGAGCTTGCCGTGGATGGTCCCGGTCGAAAGCCCCTTCATCCCCCGCT
>JAFGQF010000257.1 GCA_016935775.1 Caldifarciminota bacterium | reverse complement strand
GTCGAAGGTTACATCGGCAACTACCGGACGACGCTCGAAGTCAGAGGACCGGCGGGCGAAAGCGGGGAAGTGCGCGTCGAGCACGGTATTATCATCGTCGCGACCGGCGCCGAGGAGTCCCGGCCGAAAGAGTACCGGTATGGCAAGGACGAGCGGGTGATTACCCAGGTCGAGCTCGAGAAGCTGATGCAGGACCCCGAGGCCCACAAGCTGGGCCGGCTCAAGAACGTCGTGATGATCCAGTGCGTCGGGTCAAGGGACGACGAGCACCCGTACTGCTCGCGGGTGTGCTGCCAGGACGCGGTGAAAAACGCGCTCCGGCTCAGGGAGTTGAATCCCAGGGTCAACATCTACGTGCTGTACCGGGACATGCGGACCTACGGGTTTTTCGAGGAGTACTACCGGACCGCCCGCGACAGCGGCGTGATGTTCGTCCGGTACGACGAGGAACGGAAGCCGGTCGTGGAAACGGACCAGGACAAGTTGAAGGTGAAAATGAGGGACCCGGTTCTCGATGCCGACGTGGTCGTGAACCCGGACCTCGTGGTCCTTGCCCCGGCGATAGTCCCGCACGAGGACGCCGTGGATATCTCCCGGATGCTCAAGGTCCCGCTGAACGAGAACAACTTCTTCCTCGAAGCGCACGTCAAGCTGCGGCCGGTCGACTTCTCGACCGAGGGAGTATTCCTCGCCGGGATGGCGCATTCGCCGAAGAACATCCCGGAAGCCATCGCCCAGGCGAAGGCCGCGGCGGCCAGGGCCGGCACCATTCTTTCCCGGGACAGCTACGAAGCGGGCGCCACCACCTCGGTCGTGGACGAGGACATCTGCGCGGGTTGCGGGCTCTGCGTGGCGACCTGTCCGTACAACGCCCCGGAACTGGTCGAGCGGACCGACCGGATGGTGTCCCACGTCAACGAGGCGCTGTGCAAGGGCTGCGGCAACTGCGCCGCGGTCTGCCCCTCGGGCGCCATCAGCCATCTCGGGTTCAGGTCCAGGCAGACCGAGGTGATGCTCGGCGCCGCGCTCAGGGCGAGCCGGTCCTGAATACCGATGTCCGGGCGCTTCGTCCCGGCGACCCGGCAACACGCCGGATGTTCAACCGAATCTCGCTTGTCGTGACGAGCAAGGACGCTGCCGGCCAGCAACTGACGGCTTACGACTGACGGCCCGCGGTTTTCTGCCCGGGGTTTATCAACCGCGGGTCGCCAATCTTGAATCCCTTCAGTCCCCTTCTTTCCTTGCCGCCATTCATTACCGTCACCTGGTTATTGTCTGCCGGGCCGAGCAGTACTTGGGTATCAGCACGTCTGGTCATGCTTCTCTGATCTCTGACCTCTGGTTTCGCCGCTCCCCTTGGCGGCCTGGTGTTCACTTCCTCTCTGCTCCTCGCTTTGCCCCCTGCGACTATCAACCAGCACCCTGGAATCGTTCCGCCAGTTTGCTCTATAGTTATAGTCCTGCCGGGCCTGTTTTCCGCGCCAAGTTACTGCACTGCCGCCGCTTGCGGGAAAAGTCATTTTCGGCGGGTAACGGTCCCCCAGGCAGAACTGAAACCCGGTCCCGGTTCCATTGCCGGCCGGGACCGAATGCCGCAACCCGGCCGCCGCCCGGTTCCGGGTCCCGTCCCGCATTCGGGCCGAACGTCAGCCCGCGACTCCAGGCCGGGCCAGCATCGCGACCGGTTTCTCCCTGGTCACTCCTCCTTCACTGGTGCTTGATTGGGCATTGCGGCCTGGGCATTGGTTTTTCACCCTCACCCGGTCTGTCACTTTGCCTCCAGCCTCCGACCGTTGTTCGCGTCCGCTTCTCTGCCGGTTCCCGTGACCGGTTGCCGTTCCGCCGGTCTTGCTGTCCTCGTTTCCAGGCCCGCTCCGCTTCCGGCTTGCGTCCGGCGCCTTGCGCTTCCAATGGGCGCGGTGATTGCGGGGATGTTTGTCGTTACCCTGCGCAGAATGGCCCGCGTGTCGGTAGCGCTTGCGCGTAATCGTTCAGGGACTAGAATACCACATTAGAGGAAGCGCCATCGTGGCCAGGATTACTCCGGCCGGTCGGGTAGCGGCTGTCGCCATCGCCGTGCTGTGCGCGGCCGGGGTGTCCGAGGCTTCTTCAAAAAGCACGCAATATCAATTTCCGGTCAATGGCTATGTCCACGCGCAGTGGGAGCAGGCTTTGGCCGGCGCAGGCGCGCCGTCGTACGGCTTCGTGCTGCGCCGGGCGCGGTTGAAGTTCCGGCACAGTTTCGTCGAGCAGGTCAGGACCGAACTGGAGGTCGGGTTCGACGAGTTCGACCTCGAGCTGAAGGACGCGCTGGCGGAGTTCCGACCGTGGACCGCGCTCGGTTTCCGCGCCGGGCTGGGCAAGACGGGTTTCAGCCGCGAGGAGCTGACCCCGGTGTCGGACTTGCTCTTTGCCGAGCGCGGCGTGACGAACGATGAGTTCGAGGACCGGGGATACCTGGGCCGGGACATCGGGCTGGCGGCTTCGGGCGAGCTGTTCGAGGACCGGCTCGGGTATGAGTTCGGGGTCTACAACGGCAACCGGGCGCGGCTGGCCCGGGACGACAACAATGCCAAGCAGTTCTGCGAACGAGTGACATTCCGGCCGGCCGACGACCTGGAACTGGGCGTGAACGCTACCCAGCGCAATGATTCGCTGACCGGCAGGCTGGTGCAGGCGTTCGGGCTGGACGCGGGCTGGGAGGCCGGGCCGGCGCGGGTCGAGTTCGAGGCGCTGTGCGGCGAGGCCGAGCCGGGTCAGTGGATGCTGGGCGGTACCGCATCGGCCGGTTACCGGCTCGGCGCAATCGAGCCCAAGCTGCGGGCCGAGCGTTTCTGCCCGGACCTGGGCGATTTCGGTTCCGGCCGGATGACGCTCGCCGCGGGCGCGAACTGGTTTCTGCACAAGTGGCTGGAGCTGAAGGCCGACCTGTCGGTCGACCTGCGCGCGGGCGAGGATGCGGCGCTGGGCCTGCTGGTCCAGGCGCAAGCGGGAATCTAGGAAGATTCCCAATGCCTAATGACAAATGCCCAATGACCAATTGCCGAGGGCGATCCTAACGACCGATGAGAACAGGAGACGGGCAATGAGATTGACGCTCAGCCTCGGGCTGGCGGGCGTGCTGGT
>JAFGQF010000256.1 GCA_016935775.1 Caldifarciminota bacterium | reverse complement strand
GGGCGCGCGGCGCAGGGGACGCGGCGGGCCGGGGCGTGGCCGGGGTCGGGCTGCCGGTCTTCCTGGCGATGGCGACCACCGCGGTCGGGTTCGCCAGCAACGCGGTGATGCGAATCGCGGCGATTCGCTGGTTCGGGGTGTTCGCGGCGCTCGGCGTGGTCCTTGCCTTCGTCCTCTCGCTGACGTTCGTGCCGGCGGTGCTGAAGCTGGCCGACCGGGGCCGGCGGCCGGCCGCGCGCGAGCCGCGGCCGGGCCGGTTCTGGCCGGCGTGGGCGCGGGCGACGGCGCGCGGGCGGTGGTGGATAGCCGGCGCCGCGGTGGCGCTGGTGGCGGCCGCGGCCGCGTTCGTGCCCCGGCTGGCGACCGAGACCGATTTCGTCCAGTACCTGAAGCGCGGGTCGAGCCCGGTGCACGCCGCGGAGGTGATGAACGAGCGGTTCGGCGGCTACCTGCAGTTCGAGGTGATCGTCGAGGGTGACATCGGGGACCCGGCCCTGCTCGGCCGGATCGAGCGGTTCGAGGAGGAGCTGGCCGGGGTCGAGCACGTGACCCACACCCAGTCGCTCGCCGGCATCCTGCGCGCCGCCAACCGGGCGTTCAACGGCGGCGACAGCGCGTTCGACCGGCTGCCCGACAGCCGGGACGCCGTCGCCCAGTACCTGTTGCTGCTTTCGCTTTCGGGCGGCGATTTCCTGGCCGACTACGTGACGCCGGACCACCGCCTGGCGCGGGTGACCGCCCGGGTCAACCGGCAGCAGAGCGCGGAAATCGGCCGGGCCGCGGACCGGGTGCGGGAAATCGCGGCCCGGGTGTTCACGCCCGCGGAAGACGTCCGCATCGGCGGCCTGCCGCTCGCGACGTGGGCATTGCACGAGAGCATCCAGTCGAGCCAGTTGCTGACCCTGCTGCTGGCGCTGGCCGCGGTCTTCGTGCTGGTGGCCGGGGTGTTCCGGTCGGTTTGGCTCGGGCTCGGCGCGCTGGTGCCGATCTCGGTCGTCGTGGCGCTCAACTTCGGGGCGATGGGGCTCTTGGGCATCCGGGTGGACATCGTCACCGCGATGCTGGGGTCAATCGCGGTCGGGGTCGGCATTGATTACGCCTGCCACCTGGTGGCCCGCTGGCGCGAGGAGCGCGGCGACGGGCCCGAGGGCCGGCTCGAGCGGACCCTGGCCGGCGTCGGCCCGGCAATCCTGGCCAACGCGCTGGCGGTGGCGCTCGGGTTCGCGGTGCTGGCCCTGTCGAGCCTGGTGATTATCCAGCGGTTCGGAATCCTGATTACCGAGATGACGCTCCTGGCCGCGCTGGCCGCGCTGGGCATCATCCCGGCATTGTTCAGCCTGGCCCGGAGGAAACGGAGGAACTGATGATACGTTGGTTTGCAGCAATGGCGGTCGGCCTCGCCGCGCTCGCGCCGGCCGGGATCGAGCCGACCGGCCGCGAGGTGCTCGACCTGATGAAGGCGAAGACCGTGGCCCGCGACCGGTCGATGGAGGCCGAGATGACGGTCCGCGACCGCAACGGCCGCGAGCAGGTCCGGGTCATCCGCTCGATAATGAAGGGCGACGAGAAGATGATGGTCACCTTCTCCGAGCCGGCCGAGCTGGCCGGGGTGACTTTCCTGAGCGTGCCCGGCGGCAACATGTGGATTTACCTGCCGGCCAACGGCCGGGTGCGGAGGATTTCGGGCAGCATGGTGAGCGAGGGCTTCGGCGGCTCGGACTTCTCCTACGAGGAGATGGCCAACATCTCGTTCACCGGCCGGGACAGCGTGGTCGCCACCGAGGCGGTCGAGCTCGGCGGCCGGCCGGCGTGGCTGCTGACCATGGACGACTCGGGCGAGCTCACAAGGCTCTGGGTGGACCGCGAGCGCCACGTGCCGCTGCAGGTCGAGCAGCTCGGCCCGGGCGGCGCGGTCACGAAGCGGGTCGAGCTGGGCGACTTCCGCGTCTCGGCCGGGCTGCAACTGCCGGGCCGCATCGTGATGCACGACCTGAAGAAGGGCAGCACCACCGAAATCCTGGTGCGCGGCTTCGAGCTGAACACCGGCCTGCCCGACAGCCGGTTCACCGAGGCCGGGATGAAGCGCGGGGCGTGACGTGGCGGCCAACCTGTTGCTCGCGCTCGTGGTCGGGGCCGGGAGCTTCAGCGCCGACCTGGGCACGCGGCTCAACGTCCGCTGGCCCGGGGAGGAAGGAGCCCGGCTGAGCTGGTTCCAGACCCGGGCCGCGCTGAACTTCGAGCCGCTGCGGTCAAACCGGGTCGAGAGCCGCATCGGGGTCGAACTGCGGGCCGACGGTTTCCCGGCGCTCGCCTCGGCAATCGAGCCGGGCACCGCCGGCGAGGTCGAGCCGGTCCAGGTCCTCCTGGACGAGGCGTTCGTCCGGCTGTTCGACCTGGCGCCCGGGCTCAACCTCGGGCTGGGCCGCCAGCAGGTCCACTGGGGCGCGGCCGACGCGGTCAACCCGACCAACCTCCTGTGCGCGCCCGACTACACCGATCCGCTGACCTGGGACGCGCGCCGGCCGGCCTGGCTCGCCCACGCCGAGTACACGCCCTTGCCCCAGTTCGGGGTCGAGCTGGCCTGGCGGCCGGTGTTCGAGCCGGCGCTGACCAACACCTCGGGCTGGTTCCCGGCCTCGGGCTTCCTGCCGACCGAGGAGCAGCTCCGGCTCGGGCTGGCGCGGCAGTTCATCGAGCAGGGCGCGCCCGAGGACTCGGCGATGGCCTGGGCCGCGCGGTACCGGGTGACCATCGGCGAGGACCTCGAACTGCCCGGCCGGACCCTGGCCGACGGGTCGTGGGGCGGCCGGCTCAAGTCCCGGCTCGGGCCGGTTGACTTCTCGCTTTCCGCGCTGCGCGGCTACGACTTCCTGCCCGCGGTGACGCCCGTGACCGTGGTGCGGCCCGAGTCGCTCAGCCTCGACTTCACGCTCGTCGAGCGCTTTCCGCGCGCGACCTTCATCGGCGGAGACCTCGCGGCCGACCTGTTCGGCGCCGGGGCCTGGGTCGAGGCCGCGCTCACCGCCTACGACGACTCCCTGCCCGACGACCGGGTGGATGTCATCCTCGGAGCGGACTACACCCTGGCCGGGGTCTACGCCAACCTCCAGTACCTGCACGGCCGGTTCCCGCTCGCGCTCGCCCGGGCCGAGGCCGAGACCCCGGGCGACTATCTGCTCGGCGCAATCGAGCGCAAGTTCCTCGACGAGCGGGTGCTGCTCCGGCTGGGCGGGGTGGTGGAGGTGACCGACGGTTCCTGGGGCCTGCTGCCGCTGGCCCGCTGGATGCCGTTCTCCGGGGTCGAGGTCGAACTCGGCGGGCTGGTCTTTGCCGGCACTGAGGACGACGCCTTCACGCCGGTCGCCGACTGCGACGAGGCCTTTCTCGGCCTGCGCTACCGGTTCTGATCGTGGTCGCGTTCTTCCTCGCCGGGCTGCTGCTCGTCGGCCGGGCGACCTCGCCCGGGAGCGATTCCCTGCTCGAACAGGCCGAACACCTGTTCCTGAACCGGCACCTCGCTTCGGGTTGGGCCGACTCGGCGCTCGCGCTCGCGTCCCGGCCCGCGACGGGCAAGGCCGGGCTGGCCCTGCGCGCCCGGATGTACTGCCAGCTCGGGGAAGAGGCGCCGGACCGCGAGACGCAGGTTCGGCTCTGCCGGCGGGCGCGGGCCGCGGCCGACAGCCTGCTCGCGCTGGACGAAAACAGCGCGGCGGGCCAGCTCTGGCGCGCGTCGGCCCTCGGCCGGCTCGTCGCTCTCCAGGGGCCGCTGCGGGCCGCGGCGGCCGCGGCCGACATCCGGCGCGGGCTGGAGCGGGCGGTCGAACTCGCACCCCGCGACGCGCTCGCCCGCTACGCGCTCGGCCGGCTGATGAACGAACTGCCCGGGATGCTCGGCGGCAGCCGGGCCCGGGCCGAGGACGAACTGCG
>JAFGQF010000255.1 GCA_016935775.1 Caldifarciminota bacterium | reverse complement strand
GCCAGCCGACCGCTCGGACCCGACGAGAGCCCGGAGCCGTCAGTGAGTCCCGTCCAAATCCGTGCCGCCGGCTGCCTCGTCGCGCTGTTTCCCGGCGACCCGGCGCCGCGCCCGGGTCACCGGGCGCGCGAGGCGGTTGCCCGGGCGGCAAGGATGGTGGCGGGCGAGCATCCCGGGCTCGCGCCCGGCCCGGTGTCTTTCGAGGAACTGGCCGGTCGGTTGAGGGCGGCGGGATGCCTGTCTGACGATGTGCGGTCGCAACTCGTGTTGGCCCGCGACCGCCAACATTCCGCAGCCGCGTTTCTCGAGCGGCTGGCTGTCGAGGAACCCGAAGCCGCGGACTCGTTGCGAGCCGCGGCCGCGTCGTTCGGGCAGGCGGCCGCCGCGCTCGGCGGTTTGGGCGGGACTGCCGAGCCGACCTTGGTTCTCGCCGGGTGCGCCGAGTTCAATCGGCTCGCGCTGGCCGCGCTGCGCCGGGCCCTGGCCGAGCTCTAGCCCGTGCGGGGGAGGCCCGGGACGGCTTGACTCTCCGGTCCGGCTCGGTTATTGTGACGTTCCGTGGCTAACCAGTTCAGCAGCGGTTCAGCGAGTCCAGCAAAGAGCATCAAGATTGTCGGGACCGGACGCTGCCTGCCCGAGCGGGTGCTGACCAATGCCGACCTTGAGAAGATGGTCGAGACCACCGACGAGTGGATATCCGAGCGGACCGGCATCAAGGAGCGGCGGATTGCCGACGCCGATACCGCGACCTCGGACCTTGCGGCTGGGGCGGTGGCCCGGGCCTGTCGCCAGGCCGGGATACCGGCCGCCGAGCTGGACGCCATCATCGTGGCGACTTCGACCCCGGACACGGTCTACCCGGCGACCGCCTGCTGGGTCCAGGCGCGACTTGGTATCGCCGGCAACGCCGCGTTCGACGTCAGCGCCGGCTGTTCCGGGTTCCTGTTCGCGCTCGAACTGGCGTCGAACCTGGTTGCCGCCGGCACGGCCCGGCGCGTGGCCGCGGTCGGCGCCGAGGTGATGTCCAAGGTTGTCAACTGGGACGACCGCGCGACCTGCGTGCTTTTCGGCGACGGGGCCGGGGCCGCGGTTTGCGTTGAGGGCGACGGCCGGAGCGGGGTGCTGGCGTCCACCTGGGGCTGCGACGGTAGCCTCGCGCCGCTGCTCTACCAGCCGGCCGGCGGCACCCGGTTGCCGACCAGTCTGGAGACCCTCGAGCGGCGACAGCATACCGTCCATATGGAAGGCAACAAGGTGTTCAAGCACGCGGTCAGGGCGATGAGCGACAGCGCGAGCCGGGCAATGGCCCTGGCCGGGGTGACGATGGACGATGTCCGGCTGCTGATCCCGCACCAGGCCAACACCAGGATAATGGATGCGACCCGCGCCCGGCTGAACGTTCCGACGGACAAGGTGTTCACTGTCATCCAGAAGTACGGCAACATGTCGGCTGCGACGATCCCGGTGGCGCTGGATGAGGCCCGCGACGAAGAGCGAATCCGGGACGGCGACATCGTGGTGATGACCGCGTTCGGCACCGGTTTCACCTGGGGAGCTTCGGTCATTCGATGGTGAGCACGCGGCGTCACGAGGGCGACTGGGTTCATGCCGACCGGCTGCTGGCTTCGCTGCGCCGGGTGGTCGTCTTTTGCGGCGGCTTCGGGACCGGGAAGACCGAGGTGGCGGTGAACTTTGCGCTGCTGCTGGCCCGGGACGGCAGGCGGGTGCGCCTGGCCGACCTCGACATCGTCAACCTCTACTTCCGCAGTCGCGAGGTGCGGCGGTACCTGCGGGATATGGGTATCGAGGTGCTGGTGCCTGAGGAGCGACTGGTTAACGCCGACATGCCGGTGATTTTGCCCGAGGTCCGGGGCGCGCTCGAGCACCCGGATGGCAATCTGGTTCTCGACCTGGGCGGCGACCCTTCCGGTGCGAGGGTGATGGCGTCACTGGCGGGCCTGGTGCCGCCGGAGGAGACCGCCACCTGGCTGGTCGTGAACTCGCGCCGGCCCGAGTCGGAGAGCGCGGACGCGGTGCTGAGGATGCTCGCCTCCATCGAATCGGCGTCCGGGCTCCGGATCACCGGCCTGGTCGTGAACTCGCACCTTGCCGATGAGACGACGCCGGCGATTATCGAGGAGGGCGTGCGACTGGCCGCGGCGGTGCACGGGGCCGGTGGGCCCGGGATAATATTCGTGGCAATGGAACGGCGGCTGGCCGGTGAGATCGATGCGGGTGCCCTGGGGTACCCGGTGATATTCCTCCAGCGCGAGATGCTGAAACCATGGGAAACCGGCGGGCATCCGGCCCGCGCGGACGAGCACTAACCACAGGACGGGAGATGGCAAAGAAGAACTACCTGGTAACGATTGACCGTAACCGCTGCAAGGGCTGTGAGCTGTGCGTTCACGCCTGCCCGAAGCAGGTGCTGGCGATGTCCAAGGATATCAACGAGAAGGGCTACTTCTTCGCTACGGTGGTGTCGCAGCCGGACTGCATCGGCTGCAAGTTCTGCGGGATGAGTTGCCCGGACAGCGCCATCGAGGTAGCGGCACTGGATGAAGCAGAAGTGGCGGGAGGTATCTGATGGCCAAGGTGCTGATGAAAGGGAACGAGGCGATTGCCGAATCCGGGATCCGGGCCGGCGGCCTCTGCTATTTCTGCTACCCGATCACCCCGCAGAGCGAGGTGGCCGAGTACCTGTCGCGCCGGATGCCCGAGGTCGGCGGCGCCTTCCTGCAGGGCGAGAGCGAGGTGGCGGTTTCCAACATGCTTTACGGCGCGGCCGGGGCCGGAGTGCGCTGCTGGACCACTTCGTCCAGCCCGGGAATCAGTCTGATGATGGAGGCGCTTTCCTACATCGCCGCCGCCGAGCTGCCGTGCGTCATCGTCAACATCGTCCGGGCAGGCCCGGGTCTGGGCGGCATCCTGCCCTCGCAGGGCGACTACCGGCAGGCGGTCAAGGGCGGCGGGCACGGGGACTACCGGTGCCTTGTCTACGCGCCGTCGTCGGTCCAGGAGGCGGTCGACCTGATGCCGTTGGCTTTCGACCGGGCCGACCGTTACCGCAACCCGGTACTGATAATCGGTGACGGGATGATCGGCCAGATGATGGAGCCGGTCGAGTTCCGCGAGCAGGAGTTCCCGTCGCTGCCGGAGAAAAACTGGGCGACCGACGGCTGCAAGGGGCGCAAGCCCAACGTCGTCAACTCGCTCTACCTGAACCCGGTCGAGGAGGAGCAACTCAACCGGAAGCTCGGTGAGAAGTACGCGCGGATGGAGCGGGATGAGGTGATGTTCGAGGAGTTCAACACCGGCAAGCCCTACCGGGCGTTATTCGTCGCCTACGGGACGACGGCAAGGATCTGCAAAACCGCCATCAAGAAGCTGGCCGAGGAAGGCATCGACGTCGCGCTGCTGCGGCCGATAACGCTGTTCCCGTTCCCCTCCGAGCGGTTGAACGAGCTGGCCGAGCCGGCCGAGTTCCTGCTGTCGGTGGAGATGAGCATGGGCCAGATGCTCGAAGACATCAGGCTGGCGACCTGCTGCCGCAAGCCGGTCCACTTCTACGGCCGGCAGGGCGGACTGGTGCCCTCGCCTGAAGAGGTGGCCGACGAGGTCAAGCGGCTGCTCGGGTCCGCGAAGGGAGACAGGTGATGCAGACGATTTTCAAGCGGCCCGAGGCCCTGGCGGTGCAGCCGACCCACTACTGCCCGGGCTGCACCCACGGCATCGCCCATCGGCTGATCGCCGAGGCGATCGACGAGCTGGGACTCAGGGAGCGGACGGTCGGCATCGCGCCGGTCGGCTGTTCGGTTCTGGCGTTCAACTACTTCAACTTCGACTTCCAGCAGGCGTCGCACGGCCGGGCGCCGGCGGTGGCGACCGGTATCAAGCGCGGCCGCCCAGACCTGGTCGTCTTCACCTACCAGGGCGATGGCGACCTGGCTTCAATTGGGATGGCCGAGATCATCCACGCCGCCAACCGGGGCGAAAAGTTCACCGTGGTGTTCATCAACAACGCCATTTACGGGATGACCGGCGGCCAGATGGCGCCGACGACGATGCCTGGCCAGGTGACTTCGACCAGCCCGTTCGGCCGCAAGACCGATGATGTCGGCTTCCCGATCCGGATGTGCGAGCTGCTCAGCAGCCTTCGGACCCCGGCCTTCATCGAGCGGGTGTCCCTGAGCAGTCCGAAGCACATCATCCGGGCAAGGAAGGCAATCCTCAAGGCTTTTCGGTACCAGTCCGAGGGACGCGGCTTCTCGTTCGTCGAGTGCCTGTCCACCTGCCCGACCAACTGGGGCGTGACGCCGCTCAAGGCGCTCGAGTGGCTCGAGGAACACATGATGCCTTACTACCCGGTCCAGAACTTCAAGGATTTCGAGCCGGCGACCCCGGAGGGAGGCAAGGATGCAGACTGAAGCCGTCTTCGCGGGATTCGGCGGCCAGGGCGTGATGCTGGCCGGGATGGTGCTGGCTGAAACCGGGATGAACCTGGGCCGTGAGGTCGTCTGGCTGCCGTCCTACGGCCCGGAGATGCGGGGCGGCACGGCCAACTGCACGGTCATCATCGCCGACGAGCCAATCGCCTCGCCGATTGTCCTTCATCCGCGCGACATCGTGGCGATGAACCGGCCATCGCTCGAGAAGTTCTGCGGTCTGATGAGGCCCGGCGGCTATGTCGTCGTCAACAAGTCGCTCATCGCGGTGGACCCGGACCGTGACGACGTCCGAGTGGTGAACGTCGAGGCCAACCGCATCGCGATCGAGGCGGGCAGTGCCAAGTCGGCCAACATGGTGATTCTCGGGGCTTACGTCGGCGCGACCGGGGTCGTGCCCTACGAGGCGCTGGTCGAGACGGCACAGACAGTCCTCAAGAAGAAGCCCAAGCTGATCCCGGTCAACCTCAAGTGCCTTGAGCAGGGTTTCGAACTCGGTAAGCAGGCCCGCGCCGACTAGCCACCCGGCCCGGCATATCCGGGCGGCGGCCGCGCTGGTGCTGTCGGTCTGCGCCCCGCTCTTCGCGGGGACGGTCGAGGCTGTGGCGCGAGTGAGCCCTACGGTGGTGACGATCACCACCAGCCGGCTGGCTCCGAACCGGCCGGGCGAACGCCAGCCCTTCGGAGTGGTCCAACGAACATCGCTTGGCAGCGGGTTTGTGTTCGATGACAGCGGTCACGTGCTGACCTGCAACCACGTCGTTGCCGGCTACGAGGAAATCGAGGTGGAACTGGCGGACGGTACCCGGCT
>JAFGQF010000254.1 GCA_016935775.1 Caldifarciminota bacterium | reverse complement strand
GTTCTCGAACCCGCCCAGCCAGTAGACGTCGGTGCCGAGGGCGGCGGTGCCGCCGTTGAACACCGGCGGGTTCATCGCCGGGCCCTGGATCCAGGTTATCTGGGTCGGGTTGGCCGGGTTGATGCCGCCCTTGTAGAGCCAGGACCAGCACGCGCCGCCGCCCCGGTTGTAGCTCTGGGCGATGATGATGGTGTCGCCGACGATCGTCGCGCTGTACATGTCGGACATGTAGGGCATCGGCGAGGCCGGGGACCAGGTGTTGGCCACCGGGTCGTAGACGTCAACGTTGTTGACGCCGCTGCTCATGTTGTAACCGCCGAGCACGTAGAGCAACTGGTCGTTCCAGACGACCTGGGTGTGGGCCAGGGTCGAGCGGGTCAGCGGGGCCCGGGTCGTCCAGGTGTTGGTGGCGATGTCGTATTCGTAGTTGGTGTTGCTCGCGGACGAGGCGTTGGTGTAGCCGCCGACCACGTAGATCTTGCCGTCAAGGTAGCTGCTCTGGATCCAGCCGCGGGCGTCGGGCATCGGCGCCATGTCGGTCCACTCCTGCAGCACCGGGTCGTAGCGCTGGTGGGTTGTGACGTTGGTGCCGGACATGCCCGCCGGGCAGCCGCCGGTCATATAGAGCATGTCGTTGACCGGGTCGTAGCAGGTGGCGTGGGTGACCCGGTGCGGGCTCGTGGTGGGCGGCGGTATGCTCACCCAATCCTTGGTCTTGACCGTCACCGACTTGGTGTCGTTGCCCGGGTTGGAGTCGCCGGCCAGCGCGGTGTACATCTCGACCAGGTAGTCCAGGTTGGAGCCCGGGGTCCAGGAGTCGAACTCGACATCAACGGTCGAATCTGGGGCCAACGCGGTGGTGATGGTCACCCGGTCGTGCTCGACGCCGTCAACTTCCATCACGACGTCGAAGTTGTTCTGGGAGGCCGAGCCGTAGTTCCGGACCGTTGCCTCGGGAGTCACCGGCGTGCCCGACGGCTCGTAGGTGCCCGGCTCGTTGATGGACTGCACGCCGACGTCGTTGGTGTAGGTCGTCGCCGAGTACTCGATGGCCTGGTGGAAGAGCGTGCCCCACGGGCCCACCCGGTAGGTGTTGCCGGCCTGGCCGGGGTGCATCGTGATGCCGACGACTTCGCCGTTCTGGCTGAGCGCGCAGAAGTCGTAGCCGTTGGCCCAGGTGCCGAGCACGGTCGCGCTCGAGGCCGCGTAGACGTGGCCCCGGAAGTAGTCGGTTATCGCCGAGAGCCCGGCGGTTATCGGGTGCGACGGGTCGAGCCAGTTGGTTGACACGAGCCCGAACCCGTAGCTGCCCTGCGGGAAGGTCTGGTAGGCGGCTTCGTTCATTATCCGGCCTGCCAGGCCCCAGCCCGATGCGTAGGCGAACATCGCGATGATCACCCGGCCGCCGCCGTCCACGTAGGTGGCGAGGTTGTTGCCGAGCGTGGTCGCGTCGGCGTAGGTGTAGTTCGACCACGTGATTACCGCGTCATATGCCGACAGCGTGTCCACGGTCGGCGTTGCGGACCGGGCATCGAAGTGATGCACGGTGTGGCCGTAAGCCGTAAGCGTGTCGACCAGATACATGCCCTGGTCGTAGTCTGCCCAGACGATCAGCACCGTTTTCTGGTCGGTTTGCGGCTCGGGCAGCCGTGACTGCTCGCTTGCCGGCGCCACGGCCTGCGGCGGCGGCGCGGGCGCGAGCTCGGTCAGCGTCCCGCCCGGCTGCGGGCCGCGCGTCAGCCCGGCGTCGAGCATTGTCGGACCTGATGCCCAGCCCAGGCTGACGACCAGCGCAATGGCGAGCATCACTTGTGCGGACTTGCTCATCTAGAGCCTCCCTGGTTCTGCCTCACCGTGGTGAGGCACCCTTTTGTGTTTGCCCGCGGATTCGCCCGCAGGCTTCTCGACGGACGTTTCGTGTTGGTTCGTTTGTAACCCGGTACCCGCGGCGCGCTCCACCCGCAGGCGCATGCCGCAGACAGGTCATTCTGCCCCGCCGTTTCGCGGCTGTCAAGCCCGGACCGGCCGCAGTCGTTGCTCACCGTACAAGCAGCTTGCCGGTTGCGGCCCTGCCGGTGGCTTCCGCACGCGCCAGGTAGACCCCGGGCGCGAGGCCAATGAGGTCGAGGCGGGCGTTGCCGGCTTCGCATTCACGCCGCAGCACCGCCCGGCCATCCGCGCCGACGATGCTGACGACCACCGGGCCGGGGAGGTCGTGCTCGAGCACGACCCAGCCGCGGGCCGGGTTGGGCGCGAGCTTGAGCGCGGCCCGCGGCCGCGCGGCCTTACCCGGCTCGGCGACGGCGCCCGAGGCGGTGTCGAACCGGACGACGAACCAGTCGTAGTTGCCGCCGGTGAAGCTGTTGCCGGCGATGACCGGGTAGCCTTCACCGTCAACCGCAATCGAGCGGGCCTGGTCGTCATTGCCCGGGTCGAGCCGGGTGACCCATTCCCGGGTGCCATCGGTCGCGTAGCGCACCGGGCAGTAGTCGCCCTGGTTGGACCAGTTGACGCTGGTGCCGATGACGTGGACTTTGCCGTCCGGGCCTACGGCGATTCCCGCCGGGTCGTCGTTCTTGGTCGGCGGGCCATCGAACCGCTCGGTCCAGGCCGCGCTCCCGGTGCCGGTGTTGTAGGCGATGGTCGCGTAGTCGGTGTTGCCCTGTGCGTTGCCCGAGCTGCCGGTGACGTAGACCGCGCTCGAGCCGAGCGTCAGCCCGACCGCAGAGTTTGCCCCGCCGGTGCCGGTGTAGCGGGTCAGCCAGCCCTGGCTCCCGTCCGGATTGTACTTGACGGTCGCGTAGTGGGTGGTGCCGCCGGGCGGGGGGGCGGTGGCGCTCGTGCCGGTGACATAGACGCTGCCGTCGTCGGCCACCGCGAGGGCTACCGCCGCGTCGTCGGCGTTGCCCGGGCCGTTGTAACGGGCCGTCCAGGCCGTGTCGCCGGTCGGCGTGTACTTGATGGTCAGGTAGTCGAGCCCGTTCTGGATGCTGCTGCTGGCGCCGGTGACAAAGACGCTGCCGTCCGGGCCAACGGCGACATCCCGGGCCGCGCCGTCGCCGCCGTAGGTGCTCGTCCACATCGGCATCCCGGTGGGCAGGTATCTGATGGTCACGTATTCCGACGCCCCGCCGGAGCCGGTCTGGTACCCGGCGACTACCACCGAGCCGTCGTCGGCGGCCGCGGCTGCGGCCGGTTCGTCGGCCGCACCCCCGGGACCGGAGTGGGTCCGGCGCCAGACCTCGTTGCCGGCGGAGTCAACCAGAGCCGTGAGGATGTCGTAGTCCGGGAATGAGCCGGTCGCCCCGGTGACAACGACGCCGCCGTTGGGCGTGAGGCAGGCCGCTTTGGCGTAGTCGCGGGAAGCGCCCGCGCCGGAGATTTCCCGGACCCAGAGCCGGGCGCCGCGCCGGTCGTATTTCACGACCGAGAAGTCAAAGCCGGTTCCCAGTCCGACGGTCGAGCCGACCACGATAACGTTGTCCTGGGCATCCACCAGCACGGCGACGACCGCGTCGTCCCGCCCGCCGGCGCCGGCGTAGCGCCGGGTCCAGAGCGTATCGTTGGCGAGGGTTGTTGCCGTTGCCAGCAGGAAGAGACAGGTAGCGGTCAGGAGAGTTCTGCTCACGAATTTGCCTCCAGGTCGTGTGTTTCTTTTTGTGTCGATACCGCCCCGACACGGGATGACCAGTCACTCGCACAGGGTATCTACCCCGCGCGAGAACGGTGTCCTGTTCCGTGCTGGAGCCCGGTATCCTTCCCGGCGATTGTAGTCCTTCGTGACTGGCTGTCAATAGCGGGTTCGCGGTTCCGACCGGGCAGGGTTCGCGGCGCGAACGTACCACCGGCTGTCGGCCCGTTCCCGGGCGAAACTGCCGGCGCATGGTCGACGCAAGTTGCTATCAGCCGGTGACTTGCGGTCCGGGATGAACCTTGACACGATTCAGCAGGGGCCTGCCCGGGGCGAGCCCCCGGGCGGTGTACCATACTGTCCGGGTAGCGGTGCCGGTTCCTGGTGGCTTGAGGGGGTGCCGGTCCGGGGTCCGGGGTCAGTCCACGACGAGCTTGCCGGAAGCGCTCCGGCCGGACTGCGCGCTCAGGGTGTAGAAATAGATGCCCGGTGCGGCGGCGGTCCAGGATGAGTTCGGGCCGGCGGTCGTCTGGTGCACCTTCCGGCCGAGTGCGTCCCTGATTTCCAGCCGCGCCGGGGTGAAGCCGGTCGCCGCGAAGGCGACCCGCGCGCCGCGGGGCGCGGGCGAGGGCAGGGCGCGGGTCGC
>JAFGQF010000253.1 GCA_016935775.1 Caldifarciminota bacterium | reverse complement strand
GACGCCGAGACGACAATCGAGGCCGGGGTGAACTGGTACTTCAACTCCTACGCCTCGCGGCTCGGGCTGAACTACGCCCGGGTCCAGCCTGCCGAGGGCCACGCTGCCCAGGCGGTCCGGCTGTACTACGAGTTCCAGTTCTAGCGGGCAGGCCGGGAAAGAGCGGCGGCGGGGCCGATCGCCCCGCCGCCTTCTTCCGATGGTCCTTGCTCAGTTCTCGAAGGTGAGCTTCAAGTAGATAACCTGCTGGTGGGTCAGGCCGGTTTCCCGGCCCTCGGTGGTGGTCAACACCTGCCGGTAGTCGCTGCCGGTGGGGTAGGCGTGGGACGAGATTGACCGGTCGGAGTCGCCGCTCCAGCGGACCTCGACGATGAAGTTGCCGCCGGTGTAGTTCCAGTCGGTGTCGAAGTCGAACTCGTGCCAGTAGTCTTTCTGCTCGGTGTTGCCGTAGGACTGGGTGGCGCGCTGGTAGACCCGGGTCGGGGTCGCGCCTTCGTAGTTGAGGTGGAACGAGTCCTCGAGCACGGTGCGCGTTGTCGGGCAGAGGTATATTTCGAAGCTGTTGTAGGTGCCCTGCTGCTGGGCCGAGGGCATCATCCAGAGCTTTGTGACGGTGCCGGTGCGGTTGACCTCGGACCCGAGGTAGAGGAACTGGACCCGGGTGTGGTCGTAGGGGCCGCCCTGGAACGGCGTCCAGGACTCGGTTTCGCTCCGGCCGACGATGACCTCGTCGCCGCCCGGCCCGGTGCCCGGCTCGACGGTTATCTGGATGCTGCCGTGAGATGAGCCGCCGTTGCCGTCGTCGGCGATGACGCGGACGGTGTAGACGGTGGTGGCGGTGACGGTTGGCGCGGTCCAGTTGACCGCGGTGCCGGTGGTGGCGTCGAACGTGCCGCCGCTGGCGCACCAGGCAAAGGTGAGTGCGTTGCCGTCCGGGTCGGTGCAGCTCACGGTCAGCCCGACCACTGCGCCCGACTCGACCGTGGTCGCCGTGGCGCTGATGACCGGGGTGTTGGGGTTCTGGTTGCCGACCTGGCACGCGAGGACGAAGACCAGTCCGAACGCGGCAAGGGCCAGCGCTGTGCTTCTGCGCTGCATTGCGTCTCCTTTCGGTCTGTTTGACTGCGGCTGTCGCGGAGGCTGACCATACCGACCTGAGCCAGGATGTCAACCCGAAATCCCGCCGCCGGTCCCGGCAGGATGTCATAGTACTATGACACGGCCGGACGACGGCTATCTCGGCTCAGGCAACGTACTGGCAAGGGCTTGCGCGGCCGGGTTCGAACTGCCCTGTCCGGTTCCCGGGAGGGTTCGACCGGATGTCGGACAGGGGTGTTTGACGCCGGGCTGCGGCGGCCTATGCTGGCGTGATGGCAGGCAGGAAAGAGCGGCGGACCGGTTGGGGCGGGCCGATAGCGGTCGCGCCCGCGCTGGACGACGTCCGGGCCGCGGCCGAACGGCTGCGGCCGCATATCGTGCGGACCCCGGTGATGCGGCTGGCTTCGGCCGAGGGTATCTGGCTAAAGCCCGAGGTATTACAGCCGACCGGGTCGTTCAAGGTGCGGGGGGTGCTGAACTGGGCCCTGAGCCTCGACCCGAGGGAAAGACGGCGCGGGTTCCTGACTTTCAGCGCGGGCAACACCGCGCTGGCGCTCGGGCACGCGGCGCGGATGTTCGGGGTGAGTTGCCGGAGCCTGTTGCCCGATTACGCGCCGCCCACCAAGGTGAAGGCGCTGGAACGGGCCGGGGTGAAGGCCGAGCTGTTGCCCGCTGATGAGCTGTTCGATTGGGTGTTCCGGGCCGGGTGGCAGGATGAACCCGAGGCGTTCCTGCATCCGTGGACCGAGCCGCAGATGCTCGCGGGACACGCGACCTTGGGCCTTGAACTGTTCGAGCAGTTGCCCGATGTCGAGACGGTGTTCCTGCCGGTGGGCGGCGGGGCGCTCTGCGCCGGTGCGGGAAGCGCACTCAAGGCGCTGAAGCCCGGTGTCCGGGTCGTGGCGGTGCAGGCCGCGAACTACCCGGCGCTCGCCCAAAGCCTCGGGGCCGGCAGGCCGGTGTGGGTGGATTCGGAGCCGACCGCCTGCGACGGGGTGGCGGTGCCGTTCGTGACCGACGCGATGTTCCCGCTGATGCGCGAGGTCGCGGACGAGGTCGTGCTGGTGAGCGAGGAGCGGGTGAAGGCTGCCATCGGCTTCCTGGCGCGCGAGGCGAAGCTGGTGGCCGAGGGAGCGGGCGCGCTCGGGGTCGCGGCGGCATCCGACGAGTTGCCGCAGTTGCGCGGGGTCACCGCCTGCCCGGTGACCGGGGGCAACATCGAGCCCGGGCTGCTGGCCGCGGTCCTGGTTGCTTGATTGCCGGCCCGGCCGCGCTATCTTGGTTGCGGTGAGCGGTAACCCCGCCGGCAAGCCGATGACGAACCCGGTCCTGGTGCTCAAGTCCGGCCAGTCGGATTCGTGGTGGTACGAGTCGCGCGAGGTGAGCTATCCCAAGCTGATGTCCTATGATTTCCTGGACGAGATTGCCGGCAACCTGCCGGCGCCGGCGGTCGGGTTGTACGTGGACCGGCACAAGGACGGCCGGCTGCAGGCGCTGGGCCACCTGGCGCCGGCGTTGCTCCGGGTGACCGGCATCCGCAAGGACGCGGTCGGCCGGCCGCACATCCGAGTCGAGTGCGTCAGCCGGCTGAGCGGCGTCAAGAGTTCGGACCTGGACCGGTTCCTTGGTTCGGACCGCTGGATTACCGCGGTGAGCCGCGACACCTGGGACCAGGCCCGGCAGGCGCTGGGCATCAGCCCGCCGCGCGAATGGTCGCACCTGCTCGAGATCAGCGAGGCGGCGCCGACGGTGCGCGAGTTCCTCGGACCGCACTACCTGCGACTGCTGGATGAGAAGGTGGACTACCCGACGGTGCGGGCGGTGGTTTCGGACGCGCTGTGCGCGATGGGCTACGACGTCACCGACACCACCCGGCCCGAGCAGCGCGAGACCAGCCCGGACGGGTTCGCCTGCACGCCGGCGGGCGAGCGGTTCGCCCACTGGTTTGTCTACAACTGCAAGTCCGAGCCGTTCCAGCTCGTGCAGGAGTCGGTATTCTTCACCAAAACCTATATCGCCAAGTACCAGCGCGATCTGCCGGGCCAGAAGGCGGTGCCGGCGGCCGCGGCCCGGTTCCTGTTCATCGCTCCGGCGTTCGACAACGCGCCCGAGTGCGAGCGCAACCTGGTCGAAATCGAGCGGGTGGCGCGCGCCCGGGGCTGCCTGCTGACGTTCGACGCCCTGCTGCTATTGCTGGTGAAGAAGCTCCGGCTCGGCTACCGGCTTACCTTTGCCGATTTCGACCGGCTGTTCCACTCCGCCAACGTGGTGACGGCGAGCGTTGTCGAGGCGGCCATCCCCGGCTGAGCCGCGGACGGCCGAAAGCGAAGCGCCGCCCGAAGGCGGCGCTTCTTTCGGTCCTTCAGTTCCTACCAGCTTCCGAGCTTGCCGGTGTGGCGGACGTCGTGGTGGAACATCGGCCACGGGCCGCCGCCGAGGTAGCCGCTCGGTCGGCCGGCGATGGCGAACACGCCGTCCACGCCCGAGGCGACGTAGATGATGCCGTACTGGTCGAGCGCGACTGACGGCAGCAGGTCGTCAACCCCGGCGCGGCGCGGCGCGGAACGCCGGCCGTCGAACCCGGGCACGAGCAGTTCGACGCTCCAGACCACCGAGCCGGCCTCGCTGACGCAGTAGAGGAAGTTGTCCTCGGCCTGGACGTAGAGGTGGCCGTCGGCGGTCAGGGCCGGGGTCGAGGGTATGCCGGCCTGCGACACCTGGACCGGCCAGTTGGCGGCGAGCTGGCCGGTGCCGGCATCGAGTTTGTAGAGGTTGCCGTTGTCGGCGCCGAAGTAGACCCAGTTGCCGTCGGCCGAGATGATCGGCGACGAAGAGATTGTGGCGAACGGCCAGATTTCATACTGCCACTTGCGGCTGCCGTCGGGGTTGAGGGCGATGAACCGGCCCTGCTCGGTGCCGACGTAGATCGCGCCGTCGGTGTTGATGGCCGGCGAGGCGGTGATGTTGCTCGAGTCGGCGAAGTAGGTCCAGGCGGTGTCGCCCGTGGTTGCGTTCAGCGAGTAGATGTAGCCGGAGTCGTCGCAGACGATCAGGCTCGAGCCGTTCAGCACCGGCGAGGCGATGATTTCCTCGCGGGCGGAGAACCGCCAGTTCTCGGTGAAGCTCGTGCCGTTATCGGTCAGCTTGACGACGCAGCCGTTCTCTCCGGCGATGTAGACGCTGTTGCCGTCGACAACCGGGGTGGCGCCGATGTCGTCGCCCGACATCGTGTCCGGCCAGTTCCATTTGAGGTTGCCACCGGCGTCATAGGCGAACAGGATGCCGTTGGCGTTGCCGATGTAGACGGCGCCGTTCGTGCCGACCGCGGGCGAGCAGTGGAACTCCTCGTTGTTGGCCTCGTTGGCGTTGTAGAGTACCTCGCCCTGGTAGCAGTCGATCGCGGGCATGAAGCCTGAGGTGACGCCGACGATGCAGGCCGGCCGGTCGCCGGCGGAAGTGTTGACGGTGCCGAGCGCGGGCGACGATACGAATTCCTCGCCGAAGCCGAGCGCCCAGAGAATCG
>JAFGQF010000054.1 GCA_016935775.1 Caldifarciminota bacterium | reverse complement strand
TACGACTTCATCACCTGCTGCGAAACGGCCGAGCACTTCCACCGCCCGGCCGACGAGTTCGAGCGGCTCGACCGGCTGCTACTGCCCGGCGGCCGGCTCGGGGTGATGACGCGCTTCCTGGCCGACGACGTTCGGTTCGCGGACTGGGCTTACCGGCGCGACCCGACCCACGTCGTCTTCTACCGGGAAGCCACGTTCCGTTGCCTTGCCGCGCGGCTCGGCTGGGAGTGCGAGTTCCCCGGGCCGGACGTGGCGTTACTGCGCAAGGGCGCTTGACACCCGGCCGGGCCGGTGTTTGAATCACCAGCAGGCAGGTTCGCGCATCGGTCGCACAGGCAGCCGGCGCCCGGGCGGCCGCGGTTATAGCCGGGCAGAGGAGACTGGATATGAGCGGACTCGCACTGGCGACCCTGATGCTGTTAGGACAGGCCACGTTCGCGCCGGGAGTGCCAACCCTGCAACTCGGGCCGAAACCCGGGTTCGAACCGACGCTGCCCGCGCCGTCGGACTGGGTGGACGGGGACGAAACCCTGCACTGGGACGCGGACCCGGACCGGGGGTTCAACATCAGCGGGACCTACTCCTACGGCTGCGCCCAGCGCTACACCGAGACCACCGGGGTCACGATCAAGGCGATACTCTACTACCTGACCGGCAACGCCGACGACATCCTGGTCTATGCCGCGGGCGAGAGCACGAGCGCGACCCCGGGGCCGATGCTGGATTCGACGCGGGCCAACGGCCAGGGCGGCGGCGTCTGGAAGCGCGCCAACCTGCCGCACCCGCCGTCCATCCAGGCAGACGAAGACTTCTGGGCCTGCGTCATTGTCCGGCGCCACCCGTCGGGCGAGCACCCGCTGACCCTCGACCTCGGGCCGATCGTCGCCTGGCGCGGCGGCTACATCACCCTGCCGAGCATCGGTCCCGACTGGTACCAGCTCACCGACCCGCCCTTCTGGACCGACCGCAACGTCAACATCCGGGCGGTCATCGAGCGCGCGGGAACGGGAATCGAGGAGGTCATCGGGCCGGCCGTGTCCAACCCGCTGCCGGCGACAATCGTCCGGGGCGTGCTTTACCTTGGAGTAGACAGTAAACAGAATACAGAATGCGGCGCCGACCTGCTCGATGCCGGCGGCCGACGGGTGATGGACCTGGTGCCCGGGCCGAACGATATCAGCGCATTGAGTCCGGGCATCTACTTCGTCAGGCACAGCGAGTCCCGGCCGCGCCGGGTCGTGGTCGGCCGCTGAGCCCGTGCGGCAACAAGGAGCGAGAAAATGAGACCAATGCACTTGCTCTTGGCGGCAGCCCTTTGCGCGGCGCTGGCGGCCCCGGCCAGCGCGCGGATCATCCACGTGCCGGACAGCGTGGCGACAATCCGGGCCGCGATTTCGGCCGCTCACTCGGGTGACACCGTGCTCGCCGACACCGGCATCTACGAGGAGAGGATAGAGCTGCGCGGCCACGGCGTCACCGTGGCGAGCCGGTTCCTGCTGACCGGCGACCGCTCGTTCATCACGAACACCGTCATCCAGCCGGGCGCGAGCCCGGGCACGGTCGTGTCGTTCTTCGAGGCCGGTGACTCGACCGACGTGCTGGCCGGGTTCACCATCCGCAACGGCAGTGGCACCAACGGCGGGGGCATCCACTGCTGGGGCGGGTCGGCGTTGATTCGCGACAACATCATCGAGGATAACTTCACGACCGCGGACGGCGGCGGGGTGATGATCCAGTTCGGGGCCAAGCCGACGGTCGTCGGCAACGTCATCCGGCGCAACCGCACCAACATCTGGGGCGGCGGGGTCTATGTCCACGACGGCTGCTCGCCGGTGGTCGAGCGCAACGTGATTTACGACAACGGCGCGATCACCGACCGGCCCGCCGGTTTCACCGGGCCGGGCACATGCTGCGGCCGGGTGCTGGGTCCGGGCGCGACCGCCGGCGGTTACGATTGCCGGGGCGGCGGCGTGCTGGTCACCAACTACACCGGCGCTCCGATGGCGCCGATCGTGGTCAACAACACCATTGACGGCAACGAGGCGCAGGCCAGCGGCGGCGGCATCTACGTCAACCACGCGCCGGCGGACGTCCGCAACAACATCGTCACCGCCAGCGCGCCGGCCGGGGTCCACACCGACGGGCCCGAGTTGACCATCGCCTACAACGACGCCTGGGGCAACGGCACCAACATCAGCGGCTCGACCCGCGAGGGACAGGGCAGCATCAGCGCTTGCCCGATGTACGCAGACTCGGCCGGCGATGACTTTCACCTGCAGGCCGGCTCGCCGTGCATCGACGCCGGCGACCCGGCCTCGCCGCCCGACCCGGACAGCACCCGGGCGGACATGGGTGCCTTCTGGTTCTTCCAGACCGGCGCGGCCGAGCCCGGGAGCCCGGTAGTCACTCCGGCTTCGCGCGCCGCGACAATCGTTTGGGGCGTGCTCCACTTGGGAGTAGACAGTAAACAGAATACAGAATGCGGCGCGGAACTGCTCGATGCCGGCGGCCGACGGGTGATGACCCTCGCGCCCGGGGCGAACGACGTCAGCAGGCTGAGCCCGGGAATCTACTTTCTCAAGGATGAAGGCGGAAGGCTGAAGGATGAACCGGGCAGCCGGAAAGCTGTCCGGAAGGTCATCGTCGCGCGCTGACAGGCGGGGCGGGTTCGTCCGCCGCGTCACGCGCATGTCGCCCGAACGGGGGTCTGACCGGCGGCGCGGGATATGGAAGGCGTCCCGGTTTCTTCGGGCCGAAAAGAACAGCGGGCAGAACCATCAGACCGAGTAAGACAATGTCTTACGCGGTCCGTTTCGGGCTGGGGATTGGGGATTACGGACCAGGAATTTGGTATTAGATATCAGGCACCAGGTATT
>JAFGQF010000252.1 GCA_016935775.1 Caldifarciminota bacterium | reverse complement strand
GCGATGTTCGGGCTCGTCGAGGAGCCGAACGGCCTGGACGTGCTCTGGGACTGGCGGGGCGTGCCGCGGTTGAGGTTCGGGGACTAGTGCGTGGCGAAGAAGAAGGTTTTCCCGAAGCGGGTGTTCTGCATCGAGGGCAACTGGGAGGACTCGCTCCGCGGGAGCGCGTCGGTCCGGCCGGTGCTGGAGCTCCTGGACCTGAACGCCGGGGTGAAATTCATCTACCGCGACTGCTCGACGCTCGAGGAGCTCGAGTTCCTGATGGACAAGTGGCGCCAGCGCGGGTACCGGGACTACCGGATACTCTACCTTGCGTTCCACGGTACGTGCGGTGAGATAGTCATTAGCCCGCGCGCGCGGATGACCCTCGAAGACCTGGGCGCGCGGCTCGGCGGTCGGTGCCGCAACCGGCTGGTCTACTTCGGCGCGTGCTCGGTCCTGGACCTGGACCGCCGGTTCATCAACCGGTTCCTCGTGTCTTCGGGCGCCAAGGCGGTCTGCGGCTACAAGACCGACGTGGACTGGATCAAGTCCACCGCGCTCGACCTCGTGGCAATCAACGAACTGCAGAAGTACTCGATGACCCGCGCCGGCCTGGCCGCGGCCGAGAAGGCGATTCGGAAGAGCACCCGGGCGCTGTCGGGCGAGCTCGGGTTCCGGATGGTCTACCGCTAGCCGTGGCGCGGCGGACCGCGGACCCGGAGCAGGCGCGCGGCGAGCGGATACTGCGGCAGCTCGGGCGGCTGGAGCGGAAGAAGCCGCAGCCGCGGTTCCTCGGCTGCCTGCCCTGGGCGGCGGCGCTGTTCGTCGCCCTGCTCATCGCGCTGGTGGTGATATTGAACCTGGACCGGTTCCGGCTGTTGTGGGAGCAGTTATTCAATCCCGCGGCCGGGTTATGACGCCCCGGTTGCTTGACGACCGGCGACAGCCGCTTATGATAGTCTGATCGGGTTGCATCGATCCGCATTCCCCGAGTGCTGAACAAGAGGAGGCAGGATGTTGCGCAGAGCAGGCAGGACAACTTTCATCGCAGTGACAATCGCCGCGCTGGCCGTGATCGCCGGCGCGCAGGAGACCGAGCTGT
The DNA here is from genome assembly GCA_016935775.1 of Caldifarciminota bacterium. Classification (GTDB taxonomy): domain Bacteria; phylum Hydrothermota; class Tepidihabitantia; order Tepidihabitantales; family Tepidihabitantaceae; genus DSBX01. The sequence continues at coordinate 6,994 of JAFGQF010000252.1, read as the reverse complement.
GGGTCGCCCGCTACGACAGCCCGCTGAACTTCAACGACGTCGCGACCGGCGTGGCGCCGGACGGCGCGGGCGGGGCCTTCGTCACCGGCTACAGCCAGGGCGCCGCGGGCTGGGACTACGCGACCGTCAGGTACGACGCTTCCGGCAACGAGCTGTGGGTGCGTCGCTACGACGGCACGTCGGGCGAAGACATCGCAACCGGGCTGGCGGTGGACGCATCGGGCAATGTCTACGTGATCGGCTATTCCTGGGGAAACGTCAGCAGCCACGACTACGCGACGGTGAAGTACGACCCGGACGGGAACGAACTGTGGGTGCGGCGCTACGAAGGCCCGGCCGGGACCGATTACGCGAGGGGCATCGGGCTGGACGCGGCCGGCAATGTCTATGTCACCGGCCAGAGCTGGGGCGGGGCCAACTACGATTACGCGACGGTGAAGTACGACCCGGACGGCAACGAACTCTGGGTGCGGCGTTACAATGGGCCGGGCAACGGCACCGACAACGTGTACGGGCTGGCGGTGGACGCGGCGGGCAACGCCCACGTCACCGGGTACTGCTACACCGGCGCGGTCACCGGCCACGACTACGCGACGGTGAAGTACGACACCGACGGCAACGAGCTGTGGGTTCGGTACTATGCCGGCGCGGGCAGTCTGAGCGACCAGGCCCGCGCCATCGCGGTGGACGGGTCGGGCAACGTCGTCGTCACCGGCTGGGCGGTCGGGCCGGCCAACCTCGACTACGCGACGGTGAAATACGACGCCGCCGGCAACGAACTCTGGGCCCGGCTGTACAACGGGACCGGGAACGGGACTGACAACGGCTACGCGTTGGCGCTGGACGCGGCGGGCAACGTCTACGTCACCGGCGAGAGCTGGGGCAATGTCAGCAGCTACGACTACGCGACGGTGAAGTACGACGCGGCCGGCAACCAGCAGTGGGCGATGCGCCACGACGGCTCGGCCGCGATTGACGATATTGCCGTGGCCATGGCCGTCGGCCCGGCCGGCGACGTCTTCGTTACCGGGCGCACCACCGAGACGAGCACGAGCTGGGACTACACCACCGTCAAGTACAGCCCGGCCGGGGCCGAGTTGTGGGTCCATTCGTACGACGGCGGGACCGGGTTGCTGGGCTCCGACCAGGCGCGCGCGATCGCCTGCTCGCCGCAGGGGGCCGTATTCGTTACCGGTTCGAGCTCGGGTTCGGCCAGCGGCCTCGATTACGCCACCATCAAGTACGGGTTCCGCGACCTGGCGGTCGCGGGCATCACCGTGCCCGACACGCTTGAGCCCGAGGGGTTGCTGGTGCCCGAGGTCGAGGTCTGGTCGCCGGGCAGCCAGGGCGACACCGGCCGGGCGTTCTTCTTCGTCGAGCGGCCGGGCGGCGGGTTCTACGCCAACTTCGACGAGGCCGGTTTCCCGCCCGCGGGCTGGGACACGGCCAACGCCGACGGCGGCCTGTTCAACTGGCACCAGGGCGCGGCCTTCCCGCTCACCCCGCCCAGCTACGCGACGGTGCTGCGCGAGCCGACGCTGGCCGCGAACGACGACTGGCTGATAACGCCGCGGGTTCGGGTCGCGGCCCACGACACGGTCTACTTCTGGGCGCGGACGGTAGACGGCGATATGGAGTCGCTGCAGGTGTGGGTATCCTACACCGAGCCCCACCCGGACTCGTTCAAGCAGGCCATCCAGGCGTTCGACTTCAACAGCACGACCTACGGGCTCTACTGGGCGGACTTCCACAGTGTCGGCGATACGACGGTCTACATCGGGTTTCGCTATCGAATGCCGTCCGGGTTCGTGGGCGCCGGCATCTGCATTGACGATGTCCGGCTGCCGGGGACCTATTACGCCGAGTCGCTCGCGGTGTTCGTGCCGGCGGGCGACACCGTCAGCGCGACATTCCCGGCGTGGGAAGCCGAGGAGGGGCGCTACGTCGCCCGCTGTTCGGTGTACGTGGCCGGCGACGTCGAGCCGGGCAACGACGAGCTGGCGCAGCCGTTGCGGGTCTACGTCCCGCCGGCGCCGCCGAGCGACTGGACCGAGAAACAGCCGATGCCGCTTCCGCCCTCCGGCAAGCCGGTGTATTACGGCGGCTGGCTTACCTACAACGAGGCCGACAACACCATCTACGGCGGCAAGGGCAACAAGCAGCAGGAGTTCTACCGGTTCGAGCTGGTCTCCGAGGCGTGGACCTACGTCGGCCAGCTGCCGTCCGGGCTCTACGGCGGCCGGTCGCGGCCGACCAAGAAGGGCTCGCGGGCAGTTGCCGGGCCGGACGCGCTCTATTACACCGCCGGCAACAACACCAACAGCTTCTACCGCTACCACATCACCGGCGACACTTGGGCCGAGCTCGAGTTCGTGCCCGACGGGCCGAGCCGCAAGCGCATCAAGGGCGGCAACGATATGGTCTACATCCAGCAGGGGGCGGCCGGCTATGTCTACCTGCTGAAGGGGTACCGGAACGAGTTCTACCGGTTCAACATCGCGAGCGGCGAGTGGGAGGCTCTGCCGAGCGTGCCCTTCGGCCGCAAGCAGAAGTACGACAAAGGCTCTTTCCTGGCCTGGGACGGCGGCGGCTACCTCTACGCCCACCAGGCCAAGTACCCGAACCCGGTCAACGGCCACCACTATATGTTCCGCTACGACATGGCCGGGGATACCTGGGACAACGACACGCTCAAGGGGATGCCGTTGCTCGGGCTGCACGGCGGCCGGCTGCGCTCCAAGAAATCCAAGGACGGCGGTTCGGGCGCCTGGCACGACGGCAAGCTCTATGCGCTCAAGGGTGGCAATACCCAGCAGTTCTACCGCTACGACCCGGCGACCGACCTTTGGGAAGAGCTGGACACGATGCCGACCGTGGGCGCCGCGTCCCGCAAGCGGCGGGTCAAAGCCGGGGCCGAACTGGTCAGCACCGGCACCGGCGCGTTCTACGCGCTCAAGGGCAACAAGACGCCCGAGCTGTGGTACTACGCCGCGAGCGACCGGGCGACATCGGCCGACGGGCCGCGGCGGGACGGGGCGCTCGCCGGCGCATTCGACATTCGGCACCCGGCATTCGAGATTGCCCCGAACCCGCTGGCCGGCGCGCGGGCGGTGCTGCGCTACAGCCTGCCGATGGCGGGCGCGGCCCGGGTGAGCGTGTTCGACATCGCGGGCCGGGGCGTGCTGAGCCGGGGCATCATCGCGGGCCGGTCCGGGTCGGTGAACCTCGATCTCGGCCGGCTCAGCGCCGGCGTCTACCTGGTGAAGTTCGAGGCCGCGGGCCGGACGCTGACCGGCAAGCTGGTCGTCGAGAGGTAGGAACAGGCCGGGGGAGCGACTCCGACCGCGGCCGCGTCGGGTCGTGTTTTCCAACCCGTCGGGGCCGGGTGCCCGCCCGCGCGCTTGCACTGAGCGGCGGACGGCGCTATGATGCGGCGAAGGCGAAAACGCCAGGAGGGTATGATGAAGAACCTGAACGTCCTGCTGATTCCCGCCGCGGCACTCATGTTGTTCGCGGCAGTCAACTCCGCCGCCGGTCAGCAACCGCTGCCGGCGATGATCTACGGCGACAGCCTGGAAGAGCGGTGCCACGCGCTGGTCGAGAGCTCCGACCCGGGATTCTGCCTGGCCGGCTGGACCCGGAGCTACAGCCCGGGCCCGGCGCACACCCACAAGGTTCTCGTGATGAAGACCGACCCGGCCGGCATCCCGCAGTGGGCGCGGGTTTCGATCGGCGAGTCCGACGAGGAGGCCCGTTCGATGGTCCGGGCGAGCGATGGCGGCTACTGCCTCACCGGCTGGACCGGGAGCTACGGCATCGGTCTACCGAACCGCAACCTGTTCGTCACCAAGCTCGATATCGCCGGCAACGCCCAGTGGTCCTATGTCTGGGGCTGGATGATGGACGACGAGGCCTACTCGATAGTCCAGACATTCGACGGCGGGTACGCCGTCGCCGGGCTGACCCACAGCTTCGGGCCCGCGCCGTATCCCAACGTGCTGGTGGCCAGTTTCGCGGCCAACGGCTTCCTGCGCTGGGCCCGGGTGTACTGGGCGGTGCCGGCCCACGTCGAGGACGAGGGCTATGCCATCGTTCAGACGCCGGACTCGGGTTTCGCGGTGGTCGGCCGGGCCAAGGTCTCGAGCCCCGCGACCTTTGACCCGTTCGTGCTCAAGACTGACAAGTCCGGCGTGCTCCAGTGGGCATACTTCTCGCCCGGGTCGGACGCCGACGACGAGGGGTATGCCGCGACCCTGACACTGGCCGGGACAATCGTGGTCGGCGGCTGGACCAGGAGCTACGGCACGATGCCGCCCACGAGGGCCGACATTTTCATCGCCGAGTTCCAGCCCGGCGGCGCGCCGACCTGGTCCCGGACCTTCGGCTGGCCGGACGGCGACGAGCAACTGCTCGAAGACCGCGCACTCTGCACGGCGCACGACGGCGGTGTGGCGGCCTGCGGCTTGACCACGAGCGTCGGGCCGGGAATTCCGAACCCGAACTTCCTGCTGCTCAAGCTCGACGGGCTCGGCAACCTGCAGTGGTGCCGGTCGCACCCGAGCGCGCACGACCCGGGGCTCCTGACCGACGAGGGGCACCCGGTTGTCCAGGCGAGGACCCGCGACTACGCGGCCGCGGGCTGGACCAATAGCTACAACTGGCTGGGCGGCCGCGACGACTTCCACTTCGTGGTGGTGGACTCGCTCGGCAACCGCGAGGTCTGCGTCGAACCGCAGTTACCGATCGTCGGCGACATGCCGTGGCTGGCATTCGAGATGGAGGACTCAGTGGTGTTCCTCGAGCCGGACTCGATGCCGCTGGTGCCGGTCGAAGTCGGGTTCCATCCCATCTGCGAGCCGACCGGCGCGGGTGAAGCACCCGGCCCGGCCCGGCCGCGCAGCGGCGCCCGGTTCCTGCCCAACCCGGCGACCGGCACGGTGCGGGTGACGGGACTCGCCGGGCCGGCGCGGCTGGCGCTGTACGACGCGACCGGCCGCGCGGTGGCGCGGTTCGAGCTGGCCGGCCGGCAGTCCGAGCGACTCGATGTCGGCGGCTTGAGCGCGGGCGTGTACCTGGCCCGGTTCGAGGGCGCGGCGGGAACCGACGTCACCCGGCTGCTGGTGCGCTGAGGAGCCTGCGCAGGAGACGCGCGCGACCCTCATCAATCAGCGCATTCCCGCGGCCCATCGGTGACCGGGCCGAGTCATCTCCGACCTGTCCACCCGGCCGGCCAAGTGCTGAAGCGGCCGGGGGTTGGGCGTCCCGAGCGGCCTTGACAGTCTTCGGCAGGGTCCTGCCCGGGGCATGCCCCCGGGCAGTCCGGGATACTGCCCCCGGCGGGGCATCCTGCCCGGCGCAAGTCGCCGCCGGCCCGGCTTCGGTCGCGCCCGGTCGGGATCGCGCACCCGGGGGAAGGAACGAAGCTGATGGTCCTCCCGCGCCGCGAATGCGCTGCCCGACCGCGGCCGGACCTCACGCGCCGGGCGATTCGACGGCAGGATACTCCTGCCGATGGAGAGGGTAATCGCCTCAGTATCGCACCACTGCACCTCATTGCCCGCCCGGTTGACTTGACCGGGGCGGACGGCTATGCTCTGAGCGGTCGCGCCACCCGGCACGGCCGGCGGCGCAGCCACGCGGTCTTGCGTCCCGCTTCTCAAACGATGCAAACAATTTGGTCATACTGGCGTGGCCGCGCGAGCGGCACAGGCAAACTGAACAGCACAGGAGGACCGATGCTGCCGACATTCCGTAACGAACCGTATCTCGATTTCAATCTGCCCGAGAACATCGCCGGGATGGAACAGGCCATCGCCGAGCTGAAGGCCGGGGCCGGCCGCGAGTGGAGCCTGGTCATCGGCGGCAAGCACCTGAAGGCGAAGGAGAAGTTCGAGTCCGTCAACCCGTCGGACAAGTCCGTGCTCGGCACATTCCAGAAGGCGTCCGTCAAGGAGGCCGAGGCGGCGATGCAGGCCGCGCTCAAGGCGTTCGAAACCTGGAAGCACGTGCCGGCCATCGAGCGGGCCGGGGTGTTCTTCCGCGCCGCACGGATGATGCGCGACAAGCGGTTCCTGTTCGACGCGGCGATGGTGCTCGAGGAGGGCAAGAACTGGCTCGAGGCCGACGCCGATTTCGCCGAGGCGGTGGACTTCCTGGAGTTCTACGGCCGCGAGGCGATCCGCTACGAAGCGCCCTGCGGCGTGACGCCCTTCCCGGGCGAGCTGAACGAGTGCCGCTACATCCCGCTCGGGGTGGGCGTGGTCATCCCGCCGTGGAACTTCCCGTGCGCGATAATGGCCGGGATGACGACCGCGGCCGCGGTGAGCGGCAACACGGTGGTGCTGAAACCGGCAACCGACGCGCCGCTGCTGGCCGCGCTGTTCGTCGAGGTGCTGGAGGAGGCCGGGCTGCCCGCGGGCGTGGTCAACCTGCTGACCGGGCCGGGCGGCGGGGTCGGCGACTACCTGGTCGAGCACCCGAAGACCCGGTTCATCAGCTTCACCGGCTCGAAGGCGGTGGGGCTGAGAATCACCGAGAAGGCGGCGAAGGTCGTGAAGGGCCAGGTCTGGGTCAAGCGGGTGGTAACCGAGATGGGCGGCAAGGACTGCACCATCGTGGATTCCGAGGCCGACATCGACGCGGCGGCGATGGGCATCGTCATCGGCGCGTTCGGGTTCCAGGGCCAGAAGTGCTCGGCCTGCTCGCGCGCCATCGTCGACGCGAAGGTCTACGACGCGGTGGTGGAGAAGGTGGTCGCGCTGGCGAAGAAGTACCACGTCGGCCCGACCGAGGACCGGAAGAACTGGCTCGGCCCGGTCATCAACCAGAAGGCGTTCGACTCGATAATGGAGTACGTCGAGGTCGGCAAGAAGGAGGGCCGGCTGGTGCTGGGCGGCAAGGCGGGGCCGAAGGAAGGGTTCTTCATCCAGCCGACGATCATCGCCGACGTCAAGCGGTCCGCCCGCATCGCCCAGGAGGAAATCTTCGGGCCGGT
>JAFGQF010000251.1 GCA_016935775.1 Caldifarciminota bacterium | reverse complement strand
GCAACCGGACCGCGGCCGAGTCCGAAATGCTCGAGGCGGTGCTCTACGACCTGAGGATGAGCTTCCTGCAGTCGGGCGGGCAGACCAGGGTACCGGACAAACCAGAGAGCAGAGACCAAAGAAGTGAAACCGGAACTGCGAACCCGGACGCCGAACCCTCAACCACAGAGACAACGGACAGGGATGAAGGATGAATGTGAGGGATGAACCGAACCGGCCGGATTCCCTGCACCCGGAATCCTGGTACCCATCCTGCCTGTCTTTCTGAACGAAGTGAAGAATCTCAACCGCCAGGCCGCCAAGAGCACGAGAGGGCCGGTTGCCAATACCCGGGTCCTGATGACCAATCGTCCGGGCGAGTAACAAGCTACCTATGTCCAACTCTCGTGTCACTTCGTGCCTTCGTGGTTTCTTCCAGGTGCCCGCTGTGGTCCTGCTCGCGGCCGGGCTGTTCGTCTGCTGCGGCGCCGGCAACGCGGGCAGGGCCGTGGCTGGTGAACAGGCTCCCGACACGTTGCGAACCGACTCGCCCCAACTCGCGCCGGCCGTCGAGAAGCTGGCCGACCTGTTCCCCGGGTATGCCGAAACCCGCGGCCACTCTGAGCCATTCCCGTACCTGGCCGTTCACGATTCGTCCGGCGCGCTGCTCGGCTACCAGGCCGGTTCTGACTTCTGCGGCACCACGGCCGAAGGCTACTACGGCCCGGTGCCGGTGCTGGTGTTTGCCGACCCGATGGGCGTCCTGCTCGACTTCACCGTGCTCCCATGCGGGGAAACCCCCGCCTACCTGCAGGTGGTACTGCAGTCAAACCTACCCGACCGGCTGCGCGAGTACCGGGTCGGGCAAGAGGATTCACTGGACGTGGTCACGATGGCGACCGTCTCCTCGACCGCGCTCATCCGCGGCGTCACCGGCACGCTCGACCGACTGGTGAAACAGATCATCGCGGCCGAACCGCGTTGACACCGCCCGGCCTCGATTTAGAATAACTGCTTGCCCAGCCCTGAACCGACACTCCTGCTCGTCAAGCCGGATGCGGTGCGCGCGGGCCGCACCGGCGAAATCCTCGCCCGGCTCGAGGCGGCCGGGTTCGCCGTCACCGGGCTCAAGATGGAGCGGCTCGACCGCGCCCGCGCGGCCGATTTCTACTCCATCCACCGGGGCAAGGAGTTCTTCGACGGGCTGGTGGAGTTCATCGTTTCCGGGCCGCTGGTCGCGGTGCGGCTCGAGGCCCCGGACGCCCGTGCCCGGGTGCGCGCCTTTGTCGGCGCGACCGACCCGGCGCGAGCCGACGAGGATACCATCCGCCGCGACTTCGGCACCTCGGTCCGGCAGAACGCGGTCCACGCGTCCAACCCGGACGAGGACGTCGAACGGGAACTCGAGTTCTTCTTTCCTGGAACAACCCCCTGAGGAGGTAGCGTGAGAACAGCCCTGCTCGCACTGCTGGTGCCCGTGCTGGCGCTCGCCGGCTCGGTGACAAAAACCATCGGCTTCGACAGCCGCGACATCGAGAAGACGCAGGCCAACGGCTTCGACGTCATCCGGATGGCCGACTTCGTGACCACCCTCGAACCCGGCAAGCCGATGATGCCCCAGGCGACCTTCCACGTGCTGGTGCCGCCCACGGCGACCGTCACCGGCATCGAGGTCACGCCGCTCGAGCCCGAGGAGATTGCCGGCACGTTCCGGGTCCACCCGGTCCAGCACCCGGTGACCGTGTCCGCGAAGACGATGCCCGGATTCGTCGAGCCCGACGCCGCGACCTACGCGAGCTCGTCGCCCTACCCGGCCGAGCTCACGGGCTGGAACCAAACCGGCACCAAGTCCGGGTTCCGCGTCTGCCCCTTTGTCCTCCACCCCTTGAGCTACGTACCCGCCACCGGGAAGCTGACGCTCTACCGCCGGATGAAAGTCACCGTGACCTGGACCGAGGGCGACGTCGCGCCCGTGGCGCAGACTCCCTCGCAGCGCGCGGTGCTCGGCTCGCCGGTCGGCCGGCTGGTCGTCAACCCCGAGGACCTCGACCGCTTCGCCCCGCCCGAGCGCCGCACCGACGACCCGGACGTGGACTACGCCATCGTCACGTCGAACGCGCTCTCCGGACTCTGGGGCGACCTCGTGACGTGGCGGACGCTCAAGGGCTGGCGCGCCGAGGTTTTCACCACCGAGTGGATAACCTCGACCTACCAGGGCCGCGACACCCAGGAGAAAATCCGCAACTTCGTCATCGACTACTGGCAGAACCGCGGCCTGAAGTGGCTGCTGCTGGCCGGCGACAACGCCGTGGTCCCGGGCCGCCGCTGCCGCGCGGTCGTCGACCAGACCACCGGCAACATCCCGGCCGACTGCTACTACGGCGACCTGCAGTGGTCCTACGACGGCAACAACAACAACATCTTCGGCGAGGCCGGCTACGACACCGTTGACTTCTACGCCGACGTCTACGTCGGGCGCGCCTCGGTGGACAACTCGAGCCAGGTGAGCACCTTCATCAGCAAGGTGCTCGGCTACGAGCTGAACCCGACCACCGACTACCTGAAGAAGCTCTGCCTGCCCTACGTCTGGCTCTGGTCCGGCTACTCGGGCAAGGTCTGCAACGACTCCATCGCCGCCCAGTCGCCGGCCGGCTGGACCGACTTCTACATCGCCGACCCGACCAACACGACGCCGATGCGTGACGCCATCAACTCCGGCTACCACTTCTGCCACCCCAACGCCCACGGCGACGAGACCGGGCTCTACGACATGAACGGCCGGCAGATCTACTCGACCTCGACCGCGGGCGGCCAGACCAACTCCACCCGGCCGGCAATCGTCAACTCCATCGCCTGCATCTCGGGCAACTTCGAGTACTCCGACTGCCTGGCCGAGGCACTGATGAACAACCCGAACGGCGGCGCGGTCGCGGTGATGATGAACTCGCGCTACGGCTGGGGCACGCCGCCCTCGATGGGCCCGTCCGAGAAGATGGACAACAAGTTCTACGACTTCTACTTCCGGATGGACTCGGTGGACATCGGCGTCAGCCACGCCCACTCCAAGGACTTCTACGCCTACCAGGCCCAGAGCCAGGGCGTCTGGCGCTGGTGCTTCTACGACCTGAACCTGTTCGGCGACCCGAACATGTCGCTCTGGCGCGAGGACCCGGGCACGCTCGCCTGCGACCGGCCGGACACGGTCGAGACCGGGGCCCAGAGCCTCGAGTTCGAGGTGACCGCGGACGGCAGCCCGGTCCAGGGCGCGCTCGTCTGCCTGCACAAGGGCGACGAAGTCCACGAAACCGGCCGCACCAACTGGAACGGTCTCGTCACGCTGACGTTCAACCCGCTCACGCCCGGCACGATGCACTTCACGGTCAGCGCCTCGAGCAAGTACCCCATCCGGGACTCGATCGTCGTGGTCCAGGGCGCGCCCCAGCCGTACATTGACATCCAGTCGGTCTTCGTTGACGACGGCGGCAACAACCAGCTCGACCCGGGCGAGACGGTGAACCTCTACGTCACCGTCAGGAACCTCGGGTCGGCCGCGGCCACCAACACGG
>JAFGQF010000250.1 GCA_016935775.1 Caldifarciminota bacterium | reverse complement strand
GAACTGGTTGACAATGCGACCATCAGGTGGGACAATGGTGCGCGGCAATTGATGGAACGTGACTTGCATAAGGTGATGGCTTCCTTTCACTACGGGACGTGGGAGTTCCTGCCGATGGTGTTTGCCCGGAGGGGCGAGCCGGTCGGCGTGGCGACCGCGGCCCAGCGCGACGCCGCCCTTGCCCGGGCGCTCGACGAAGTCCGGCGCGGGGCAGGGGTCTGCCAGGTGCGAACCGCCCGCGAGCTGGTCGGCCGTGCCGGCAGGCGAGGCCTGACCGGGTTCGTGCTCGACAACACCAGCCGGGGAAGCGCCTGCCAGACCCGGGCCGGCGGGCTCGGCCTGAGGCTGCCCGAGGTCGGGTTCGAGCTCGCGCGCCGGCTCAGGACCGAGGTCGTGCCGCTGTTCTGCAGCGTGGGCCGGCGCGGGCTGGAGGTCCGGGTCTACCCGCCCGGCGGCCCGGATGCGGCGGCCCGGGCGCTGCTGGCCGAGGTCCGTGCCCGTCCCGAGGAGTGGGTGTTCTGGGCCAAGGACGGCGCGCTGCGCGCGGCGGAGGCGGCGTGAGCAGGCCGGCGGCACTGGCGGCCGGGCTGTTGCTGCTGGCCGGCTGTCCTTCCGATGAGCCGGTTGCCGGGATGTTGACATTGCCCGACCAGGTGGTCGAAGGGTTCACGATGCACGAGAGTTCGAGCGGCGAGCGGCTCTACACGCTCAGGGCGGACACCGCCTATGTCTTTGATGCCGAGGGGCGGGTGGACGTGGTCGAACCGCGGGTTGACTTCTACGACGAGACGGGTGCGGTGCACGCGGTGCTGGTTGCCCGCCGGGGCGAGATTTTCTCGAGCAGCAGCAACCTTGTCGCCCGGGGTGAGGTGGTGGTCGAAACCGCGGACAGCACCCTGCTTCAAACCGATTCGCTCGGCTGGAACAACACCACCCGCGAGGTTCGGACCGACGCGCCGGTGGACATCGCGACCCCGAAGGGCCGGGTCAGCGGGCAGGGGCTGGTGTCGGACGCCGGGCTGACCCGGATCCGTATCCTGAGCGAGGTGAGCGGCCAGGCCGAGTACCGGTTCGAAGCCGGGCCGGACAGCGGGGAGTGACAGCCGAAGTGCGAATGGCGAAGTGCGAATGGCGAATGCCCCGGACCGAAGTGCGAAGTGCGAATGGCAAATGGCGAATGTCCCGGGCCGAAGTGCGAATGGCGAAGTGCGAATGGCGAATGCTCCTGGGCGCGGCGCTGGTGCTGTTGCTCGCCGGGAGCGCGGCGGGGGCCGATATCTACGCGAAGCGGATGGAGATCGTCCGTACGGTCAACGGCGAGGAGACCGTGTTCGAGGACTCGGTCGTCATCACCGACGGCGATACCCGGATCAGCGCGGGCCGGGCGCGGCTGAACGATCGGCTCGGCTACGCCGTCATCTCCGACTCGGTGGTGATAGTGAGCCCCGGGGCGCTCGTGCTGGCCGACTCGGCCGTGTACCGGCTCGATGAACGGGTGACGACCCTGCACGGCCGGGTCCGGGTCGAGCAGGACTCGCTGGTGATATCCGCGCCCGATTTGCGCTATGACGTTCCCGGCCGGCGGGTGGTCGCCGAGAACGGTCTCGAACTGGCCCACCGCGACCGCGGGTTCGTGCTGCGCGGCCGGCACGGCAGCTATGACCTCGGCGGCCGAACCGGGGTCGTGGACAGCGGGCCGCGGCTGGTTTTCGGGGAGAGCGACAACGAAGTCGCGGTCACCGGCCGGCAGGTGTTCTGGGACGGGCAGGAGTCGAGGGCGACGTTCGTTGACAGCGTGCGGGTCAGTTCGGGCCGGGCCGGGATGGATTGCGACACGCTGGTCTACTTCCTGCGCGGCGATTCCGGGCTGGCGACCGGGCGGCCCGAGGTTCGCGACAGCCTGAGCCGGACCGGCGGGGACAGCGTGCGAGTCCGGGTGCGCGGCGGCGGGCTGGAATCGCTGACCGTGGCCGGGAGCGCGACGGGCAGCTACCGCACCGAGGGCGGCGACCGGGTCGAGGTGCGGGGCTCGACCATCGCCATCCGGTTCGAGCGCGGCGAGGTGATCGAGGTCGCGGTCACCGAGCTGCGCGACGGCCGGCTGGTGCGCGAGGGCGGGTCGTGAAGCTCATCGCCGAGGGACTGGTCAAGAGCTACTCGGGTCGCCGGGTGGTGGACGGGGTCAGCCTGGAACTGGGCCGGGGCGAGATTGTCGGCCTGCTCGGGCCGAACGGCGCGGGCAAGACGACCACCTTTCACATGATCACCGGCTTCATCCGGCCCGAGCAGGGCCGGATAGTCCTGGACGGCCACGACATCACGCGCACCCCGGTCTACCGGCGGGCCCGGCTCGGGCTCGGCTACCTGAGCCAGGAGCCGTCGATTTTCCGCAAGCTGTCGGTGCGAGACAATATCCGGGCGATACTCGAGATGCGCGGGATGCCGCGGGCGCGGCAGGACGCCCGCGTGGACGAACTGCTGGCCAAGTTCAACGTCGGCCAGCTCGGAAGCCAGCAGGGGCAGACCCTGTCCGGCGGCGAGCGCCGGCGGGTCGAACTGGCCCGGGCCCTGGCCGCCGAACCGTCCTTCCTGCTGCTGGACGAACCCTTCACCGGCATTGACCCGATCGTCCGGGCCGAAATCCAGGACATTGTCCGGGCGCTGCGTGACGAGGGACTCGGCATTCTGATAACCGACCATAACGTGCGAGAAACGCTGGAGATAACCGACCGGGCGTACATCATGTACGATGCCCGGGTGCTCCTGTCCGGCACTTCCGACGACCTGGTGTGCGACGAGCGGGCGCGCGCGGTCTACCTCGGGGAGCGGTTCCGGATATGAAGCAGGGACTCGGGCTCGAACTCAGGCAGGAACTGAAGCTGCACCCGCAGCTCATCCTGACGCTCAAGCTGTTGCCGTTGACCACGGTCGAGCTCGAAGGGCTGGTGCGGCAGGAGGTGGAGGAGAACCCGGTGCTCGAGGAGCGGGCCGAGGCGAGCGACTCCGAGCCGGCCGCCGCCGACGATTTTGCACCCGACAGCCCCGAGGCGGAGAGCCTGGCCGGGCAGGATTTCCTGGGTGATTCCGAGCAGGCGCCGGACGAGCTGGGCGGTTCGACGGAGTTTCTTGACCTGGTGCCGGACGACGGGTTCTTTGCCGCCACCTTCCAGCCGTCGGCCGGCGGTGAGAATGAAACCGACGCGATCGACCTCGCGGCCGCAGAGGGCCCGGGGGTTGTCGAGTCGCTGATGCCCGAGCTGCGGGCGGTGCTGTCCGAGGAGGACGCCCGGATCGCCGAGCTGGTGCTCGAGTCGCTCGACGACGACGGTTTCCTGGCCGTGCCCGAGGAGGAACTGGCTCTCAACCACGGGCTTGAAATCGGCCGGTTGCGGGCGGTGCTCTACCATATCCAGCGGGTCGAGCCGGGCGGCATCGCCTGCCCGGACCAGCGCAGCGCCCTGCTGGTCCAGCTCGAGCTGCACGGCCACGGTCCGGAGACGCTCGAATACCGGCTGATCGAGCAGTGCTGGCAGGCCCTGCTCCAGCTGCAGCTCGGCCGGGTCGCCCGGCTGCTCAAGACCGACGTCGAGTCGGTCAAGGCGGCGGCCGCGCTGCTGGTCGGTCTTGAGCCGCGGCCCGGGCGACGCTACTCATGCCGGCCGGCCGAGTACGTCGCGCCCGATTTCTCGGTATTCTGGCGCGACAACCGGATCTGCGCCGACTACAACGACGACCGGATTCCCAGGCTGCGGCTGGCCCGCCGGTTCGTCGATATCCTGCGCAACCCGCGGGCGTTCCCGCCCGAGCAGGTCGATTTCGCCCGGCAGAAGTACCAGCGGGCGGTGATGCTGCTCAAGGCGATCGAGTCGCGGCGCCTGACCCTGGAGCGACTCATCCGGGTGGTCGTGCGCGAGCAGGAGGGCTTCTTCCGGCACGGGCCCGAGCACCTGAAGCCGGCGACGCTCAAGGACGCGGCCGCCGAGCTCGGCGTTCACCCCTCGACCGTGTCGCGCGCCTCGGCCAACAAGTACGTCGAGACCGACTACGGGATCTTCCCGCTCAAGCACTTCTTCAAGGCCGGCGCGGGCGACAAGTCGCGGGCGAGCATCAAGGAGCTGATCCGCAACGTCATCGAGAAGGAGAGCCCGGACGACCCGCTTTCCGACGACCAGATCGGCGCGCGGCTCCAGGAGCAGGGCGTGAAGATATCGCGCCGCACCGTCGCCAAGTACCGGGGCGAGCTCGGCATCGCGGGCCGCAACCAGCGGGGCAAGCTCTGATGCACGTCGTGATCGGGACCGCCGGCCACATCGACCACGGCAAGAGCGCGCTGGTGAAGGTGCTGACCGGCACCGACCCGGACCGGCTCAAGGAGGAGCAGGAGCGCGGGATGACGACCGACCTCGGGTTCGCTTTCCTGGGCGAGGGGGTCACGGTGATCGACGTTCCCGGCCACGAGAAGTTCGTCCGGCACATGCTGGCCGGCGCGAGCACGGTGGACCTCGTGCTGCTGGTGGTGGCGGCCGATGACGCGGTGATGCCCCAGACGCGCGAGCATCTCGACATCTGCCGGCTGATGGGCATCCGGCATGGGCTGGTGGCGGTCACCAAGGCCGACCTTGTTGACGAGGAGTGGCTCGAACTGGTGCGGGCCGACATCGAGGAGCTGGTCAAGGAGACATTTCTCGAAGGCGCCCCGGTGTTGCCGGTCTCGTCGGTGACCGGGGCCGGGATTCCCGAACTGCGCCGGGCGATCGACGAGGCGGTGGCCCGGGTCCCGGTTCGGTCCGACCGGGGCGTGTTCCGGATGCCGGTGGACCGTTGCTTCTCGATCAAGGGTTTCGGGACGGTTGTGGCGGGAACGGTGCTGTCCGGCCGTTGCCGGGTCGGGGACAAGGTCGAACTGCTGCCCCGGCAGCAGACGGTGCGGGTGCGCGGTATCCAGCGCCACGAGCAGGCAATCGGCGAGACCGTGCTTGGCGACCGGGCGGCGCTCAACCTGCAGGGCGTGGAGAAGGAGTCGGTGAAGCGCGGCGATGTCGTCGCCACGCCCGGCTACTACCGGCCGACCGCGCTCTTCAACGCCTCGTTCTTCTACTTGCCCGGGGCCGGCCGCCCGCTGCGCAATCTCACCCGGGTCCGGGTGCACATCGGCACCGCCGAGGTGATGGCGCGCGTCGCCCTGCTCGATTGCCGGCAGCTCGAGCCGGGCAGGGAGGCGGTCGTCCAGTACCGGCTCGAGGAACAGGTGGTCTGCGACTGGGGCGACCACTACGTCGTCCGGTCTTACTCGCCCCAGCATACCATCGGGGGCGGCCGGGTACTCGAGCCGAACCCGGACAGAGAACAGCGGTTCGACGAAACGACCGTGGCCCGGCTGCGGGCCCTGATGGCGGGCGACATCCCGACCGTGGTCGAGCAGTACCTGGTCAAGGCCGGGTTCGAGGCGCGGGCCGAGGACTCGCTCGGCCACGACCTGGCAATTACCGAGGAGGATGCCGGCCGGGCCCTGGCGCGGTTGCTCGAGCGCGGCACGGCCCGGCGCTACGAGTTCGAGGGCCGGCGCTGGCTGTGCCATTCCGACAACTGGCAGCGGGCGCGCGCCGCGGTGCTCGAGGCGCTCGCCGGTTTCCACCGCGAGCAGCCGGTGCGGCTGGGCCTGCGCCGGCCCGAGCTGCGCGACCGGGCCGGCCGCGGCTTCGCGGTGCCGCTCTTCGACGCGGTGACGCGCGAGCTGCTCGCCGAAGGCGAGCTGGGCGACGAGGGCGGGAAACTGCTGCTCCCCGGGCACGAGGTCCGGCTCAAGCCCGACGAGCAGGCGCTGTTCGACCGGGTGGCGGCCGGTTTCGCGGCGGCGGCTCTCGGTCCGCCCGACATTGCCGAGGCGCTGGCGGGCGCGAAGCCGGCGCTGGCGGAACGGGTGCGCACCGCGCTCCTGGAGACCGGGACGCTGGTTGACGTCGGCGACTCGGTGCTGCTGCACCGGGATGCGGTCGAGGCCGCGCGCCGGGCGGTGATGGAGCTCTTCCGTGAGCGTCCCGAGCTGACCGCCTCGGAGATTCGCCGGCGACTGGGAACCACCCGGCGTTACCTGATACCATTGCTGAACCACCTCGACTCGACCGGCCTCACCCAGCGACGCGGGGATGTCCGGGTGCTGCGCCGGCCGGACGGGGCGGCGGCAGGAAAGGAGGACTAGCGATGGCTCGCAGCGGAATCCTCGCCACCGTCAGTTGCGCGGGCTGAGCGTCCAAGCTCGGCAAGGCGCAGTTGGCGTCGGTACTGCAGAAGCTCAAGCGACCCGAGGACCCGCGGCTGCTGGTCGGCATCAACACGGCCGACGACGCGGGCGTGTTCCTGGTCGAGCCCGGGATGGCGCTGGTCCAGACTGTCGACATGCTCACCCCGATGGTCGAGGACCCGTACCTGTTCGGGCGCATCGCCGCCACCAATTCGCTCTCCGATGTCTACGCGATGGGGGGCGAACCGCTGGTCGTGCTGAACATCGTCGGTTTCCCGGCCCCCGCGCCCAAGGACTGGCTGGCGGCGATACTCCAGGGCGGCCAGGATACCTGCAACGAGGCGGGCGCGGCGGTCGCCGGCGGTCACACCTTCAACGAGAAGGAGATAAAGTACGGGCTGGCGGTCACCGGCCGCATCGACCCCGCCCGCATCATCACCAACGCCGGGGCCCGGCCGGGGGACGCCCTGGTCCTGACCAAGCCGCTCGGCGCCGGGATGTTCGGCCAGGCGGTGATGACGCTGGACAGCGTTGACCCGGCGCTCCGCGACGCGGCGACGGGTTCGATGACGACGCTGAACCGTGAGGCCGCGCGGGCGATGCTGGAATGCGGCGCGCACGCGGCGACCGACATCACCGGCTACGGCCTGCTGGGCCACGCCCAGGAGATGGCGGCGGGCAGCGGGGTCGGGATGGAGTTTGCTTTCGGCAGCATCCCGCTGCTGCCCGGCGTGCTGGAGCTGTCGCGTTCGGACCTGGTTGAACCGGGCGTGGCGATGAACGAGACCGGCTTCGCGCAATGGGTGACCTTCGACACCGGGCTGGGCGAGGCCGAGCGCAACCTGCTCTTCGAGTCCGAGACCTCGGGCGGCCTGCTGGTGGCGCTCGCGCCCGCGCTGGTCGAACGGTTCATCGAGTTGGCCGGGGAGCGGCCGATTGCCCCGCGCGTGGTCGGCACGGTCACCGACGGGCCGGCAGGGACTCTCCGGGTCAGGATGTAAGGCCGGGCTGAACCGGAGAGCCGCGAGCGAGTCGGGTCAGTCAGAGTCGCGGACCGGACACCGAGACCCTCGCCCGGGTTCCTACTTCTCGTCCTCCGGCTTCTCCGTCCCGGTCCCTTGCCCCTGGTTTCCGACCCTTGGACCCTCTTCCTTCTCCGGCGGTCGCGGGTCGGTTATGACGATGAGCGCGCCGGTGACATTACCGGCCTGGTCGCGCAGCGCCTCGATGCAGATCGCCGAACCGGGCAGCTCGGGCATTATCTCGCAGCTCTGGCGGCTGGTCGAGCCGGCGAGTACCCGTTCGAGCTCCTCCTCGAAGAACGCCAGGTTCTCAAACGAGGACAATTTGCGACCGACCGCCTCGCCCGCGCTGCAGCCCAGCAGCTCTTCGGCGGCGCCGTTAGCCAGGAGGACCGACGGCACCCGGTCCACGACGATGACCGCCTCGGCGATGTCGTTGATGAGCAGCCGGAACCGTTTCTCGAGGTGGAGGATCCGGTTCTTCTTCCGGTTGTCGAAATCGCTGAGCCGGGCCAGGGCGCGGTTGAGGCCGCGGGCCAGCTCGCCAATCTCGTCCCGGGTGCTGACCTTGACCCGGACGTCGAGGTCGCCGTTTTCCACGCGTTGCAGCGCGTTCAGGATGCGTTTGATGGGCGTCACCGCCCGGCGCGGCAGGGTCACCACCAGCCAGACCAGCACGACCAGCACCAGCAGCAGCGCCGAGATGATGTTGCGCTGGCCCCAGGCGGCGAGGGTGCGGGCGCGGTCGCGGTTGCCGCGGACGCGGTCGCGCGCCCGGCCGGAGATCGCCTCGGTCTCGTTCTCAATCGCGGCCTGGAGGGACACGATCGAATCGTTGAGCGACCTGCCGCCACCGGCCGGCCAGATGATGTCGGGCGCCAGCCGGGCCGCGGCGGCGATGAGCGAGTCTCGTTCCGCCGGGGCGGGCGATTCGGCGGCGGCGCGCAGCAGGCTCTCGTGGTGCCGGCGCAAGGTCTGGAGGTCGGGCAGCAGCAGTCTCTCGGGCGGCTCGCCCTGGGGCAGGCCGACGAGCGAGTCCACGAGCGCCCGGTAGGCCGCGACGCCGGCCAGCACCCGGTCGAAGCCGGAAGCGAAGGAAGGGTCGAGCCGGCGGCCGGTGTCCGCGAGCTGGACGATCCGTTCCAGCGCCGCGTGGTTCTGCCGCAGGTAGATCGAATCGCGGTAGAGCAGGAAGTTCTTTTCGTCGCGCCGGGCCCCGGCGAACTCCAGCGTGACGCGGTCGGCGACGTGCATCAGTTCAATGTCCTCGTTGACGATCCGGCCGACAGCGGCGTTCATCCGGCGCAGGTAGAGCAGCGACAGCAGGACAACCGGGATGGTCAGCGCGGCCGCGGCCAGCATCGCCAGCGCCATCCGGGCCCGGATCGAGGCTCCGCTGCCCGGCCGGTCGGGACGGGGCGCGAACCTCATTTCACTTTCCCAGCGAGAGGCGTTCGATGTCCTCGTCGCGGCCGACGACCACGAGCAGGTCGTCCTGTTCCAGCCGGTCGTCCGGGCCCGGGATGTCGTTGGTGACCGAATCGAAGACGCTCTCGCCCGTCTCCGACACCTTCGGCACCCGGCGCTTGATGGCGACGACGTTGACGCCGTAGCTGCGGCGGATATCGAGCTCGCCGAGCTTGCGGCCGACCATGTCGCGGCGCGGTCGCATCTCGACGAGGCTGTGGCCGCTCGAGAGCGTGATCTGCTCGAGCACGTCGGGCGCGATCAGCGTCTTGGCCACCTGGTCGGCCATCTGCTCCTCGATCAGCACTGTTCGGTCCGCGCCGATGTCGCGCAGAATCTGGGCGTATAGCTCGGAAGCCGCCCGGGCGATGACCATCCCTGCCCCGAGACGGTGGAGGATGGCGGTCGTGAGGATCGCGGCTTCCATCCGCTCGCCCATCGCCACGACAACCGCGTCCACGTCGAGCACGCCCGAGTGGGTGAGCGCCTCCTCGCTGGTCGCGTCGAGCTGCAGGGTCTGGGTGAGCTCGTCCTTGAACTCCTCGACCCGGCGCGGGTCGGAGTCGATCCCGATCACCTCGGCGCCCTTTTCAGCCAGGGTCCGGGCGACCCGGCCGCCGAAAGTCCCGAGCCCGATGACTGCGAATTGCTTCATTGATACCTCCTTAACCTACCATCACCCGGGCTTCCGGGTAAGCTACCGGCAGTTTTCCCTGGCGCGTGCGCATCGCCAGCGCGAGGGTCAGCGGACCGAGCCGGCCGATGTACATCAGGGCCGTCACCGCAATCTTGCCCGGCCCGGACAGCCCAGGCGTAAGCCCGGTCGAGAGCCCGACCGTGCCGAACGCGGAGACGGTTTCGAACAGGATGGCCTGGAACGGCGCCTGCTCGGTGACCAGCAGCACGGCGAAGAAGAACGTCACGATGCCGGCGGAAACGGCGGCGATCGAGGTCGCGCGGTAAACGATGTCCTTCATCACCAGCCGGCGGCCGACGTCCACGTCCTCCCGGCCGAGCACGCGGTTGCGCACCGCCAGGAACAGCACCGCGACCGTAGACGTCTTGATGCCGCCACCGGTGCCGCCCGGCGAGGCGCCGATGAACATCAGAACGGACCACAGGAGCAGCGTGACCGGCCTGAGCGCGCTGATGTCGGCGGTGTTGAACCCGGCGGTCCGCGGGGTCACCGCCTGGAAGGCCGAGGCCAGCAGCTTGGTTCCGAGTTTCATCCCGCCCAGCGCGCCGTTGTACTCGGCGAAGAAGAACACCACCGTGCCGCCGACCAGCAGCAGCCCGGACGTCCACAGCACCAGCCGGGCGTGGACACTCAGCCGGCGCAGCGTGGACAGCGGGCCGCGGCGGAGTGTGTCCCGGTTCAAGAGCTCGCGGACCACGACGAACCCGAGGCCGCCGGTGAGGACCAGCGTGATGACCGCGAAGTTCACCGCCAGGTCGCCCCGGTAACGGACCAGCGAATCGGAGAAGACCGAGAACCCGGCGTTGCAGAACGCCGACACCGAGTGGAACACCGCGCAGTAGAGCGCCTCGGACGGCCGGGCAAAGTCGGGCAGGAAGCGGACAAACAGCAGCAGCGCGCCGACGGCCTCGGCTAGCAGCGTGAAGCCCAGGATGTAGCGTAGCATCCGGGCGATGTCCTGGTCGCGGGCCTCGCCGATCATCGTCGAAAGCGACTTGCGCTCGGTCATCCCCAGCCGTCGGCCGAAGACTACCGCCATGCTCGACGAGAAGGTCATGATCCCGAGGCCGCCGAGCTGCAGCAGGCAGAGAATCACGACCTGGCCGAAGCGTGACCAGTAGACCGGCGTATCGCGAACAATCAGCCCGGTGACGCAGGTGGCCGACGTGGCCGTGAAGAGCGCGTCGGTGAAGCCGGTCACCCGGCCGTGTGCGGTGGCGGCCGGGAAGGTCAGGAGCAGGGTGCCGACCACGACCATCCCCAAGAAGCTCAGGGCCAGCAGCCGGACCGGTTGCAGGCGCAAGCGGCGCAGGAAGCCCGCGAACCGGGGTGAGCCGGCGAACCACTGGAAGACGATGACCGCCTGGCGCAGGATGACGAAGGTTATGCCGGTGCCGCCGGCCGCCAGGGCGACGACTATCGGCACGAAGGCGACGAAATCGAACCAGCGGCGGCGCAGGTGCCTGAGCAACGGACCGGCGAAGGCCGTGGTCAGCACGACGTCCACCGCGAACAGCGCCACCACGAGGATATTGAACCAGTAGACGACCCGGTTCAGCAGGGGCGAGGTCACCAACCCGTAGCCCGACTTCAGGATGACGACCAGGAGCGCCGCGCCGGCGAGCACGGTCACCACCCAGCGAAACAGCTCCAGCCGGCCCGACAACTCGCGCTCGGTGCGGATCACCGTGAAGCGCTTGAACAGCCGCATTTGACCCTCAAGTTATCCGAACCAGCGGGCTTGTCAAAGGTGGCCCGGGCACGGAGTCCGGCAGCAACGCTGCCGCGCGTCGCGGGACACGGCCCACCCTCGTTTTGGAAACCGGGCCTGTGCTCCAGTACTGGCCCGGCCATCGTCTGTCTGCAGTCAGCCGTGAGCCCCTGGCGG
>JAFGQF010000249.1 GCA_016935775.1 Caldifarciminota bacterium | reverse complement strand
GCGACCGAGCCGCAGTCGAGATGGTCGCGGCCGATGACTATCGGACCCTTGACCCGGCCCTCGCGCACCGCCCGGTTGAACGCGAGCCCGGCCTTGGCCCGCGCGCCGTACCCGAGCCAGCAGATGCGGCATGGCACGCCCTGGAACGGCACCTCGTTTCCGGCCTTGCGAATCCAGTTGCCGAGCGGTTTGTCGTCCGGGAACAGCTCGAGGATGATGCGGTCGGTTTCGGCGATGTCGCCCGGGTCGCCGGAAATCGCGGCCCAGCGGAACGGGCCCTTGCCCTCGCAGAACAACGGCCGGATGTAGGCGGGCACGAACCCGGGGTACTTCCACGAGCCGATGACCCCGGGCGTCATTATCTCGGCCTCGGGCAGGTGGCCGCCCTCGACCGCCTTGCCGCGCAGGTTGTTGCCGTAGTCGAAGGTCACCGCGCCCCGGTCCTGCAGTTCGAGCATCAGCCGGACGTGTTCGGCCATTGTTCGGAACGCGGCGTCCTTGTACGCGGCCGGGTCGGCCGCGCGCAGGGCCGTCGCCCGCTCGAAGCTCATCCCGGCCGGCACGTAGCCGTTCAGCTCGTCGTGGGCCGAGGTCTGGTCGGTCAGGATGTCGGGCGTGACGTTCCGTTCAAGCAGCCGCTTCAGGAGGTCCACGATGTTGCCGCACCAGCCGATTGACAGGGCCTGCTTCTTCTCCCGGGCCTCGAGCGCCCGGTCAATCGCCCGGTCCAGGTCAGGAATCCGCTCGTCGAGATAGCGCGGCTTCGCTGACGACATCCGCTTCTCGATGCGCCTCGGGTCGCTCTCGGCGCCGAGATAGGCCGCGCCGGCCATCACCGCGGCCAGGGGCTGGGCGCCGGACATCCCGCCCAGCCCGCCGGACACGACGAGGCGGCCGGCCAAATCGCCCGTGCCCCACGACTTCCGGCCCGCGGCGACGAACGTCTCGTAGGTGCCCTGGAGGATGCCCTGGGTGCCGATGTATATCCACGACCCGGCGGTCATCTGGCCGTACATCATCAGCCCGGCCGCCTCCAGTTCGTCGAAATACGGCTTGGTCGCCCAGTGGGGGACGAGGTTCGAGTTGGCGATGAGCACCCGCGGGGCAGAGGGCCAGGTCCGGAAAACGCCCACCGGCTTGCCCGACTGGACCAGCAGGGTCTCGTCGTTCTCAAGCTCGCGCAGGCTGCGGACGATGGCATCGTAACACTCCCAGTTCCGGGCCGCGCGGCCGGTGCCGCCGTAGACAATCAGCTCGCGCGGGTTCTCGCCGACCGCCTCGTCCAGGTTGTTCTGGAGCATCCTTAGGGCAGCCTCCTGGTGCCAGCCCTTGCACGAAAGCTGGCTGCCCTTGGGCGCCTTGATTGGCTTGTAGTCAGGGTTCGGCTTCATTGAAAGCTCCTCAGTTGCAGGATAGGCCGCAGCCCGGCCCGGTCAAACAAGGAGGCTCGCGGCCGGCGGCAGGAGACCTTGACACCCCTCCCTTTCATTCCCTCCCCCTTGAGGGGGAGGGAGAGGGTGAGGGCGCGTGTCTTCCGGCCCGTTTGGTCGGTCACAGCCTGACAGGAATCTGCCCGGCAATCTGTGTTGATCGGTGGTTCAACGCTGGAGTACGGAATCCCTGGTTTCACTTCTCTGGTCTCTGGCTCCTGGTTTCGTTCCGCTCCTTACACCCTTGGTGCCCTTTGGCGTTCCTGGCGGTTGAGTCTTCGTGGTGAAGTCTGCTGTCCGGTCCGCAACCCTCTTTCTTCTCTGTGCCTCTGTGGTTGCCCTGTCTGGCGGTCCGGCTCGGGCTTCACTCGCAGACCGGGCACTTCCAGCCCGTCCCCTTGGGCGGTTCGGGGTGCTCGTCCATATCGAGGTGGCCGGTTTCCCAGAAGTCGTGAAAGTTCTTGCACTGGACATTCCAGGCCTCGCGCGCGTTCCGCGCCACGCGCCACTTGAACCACTCGGCGTCGCTGTCCAGTTCCTTCAGGGTCCGGTTCAAATCCGAATCGGCCCGGCCGACGAAGGTCGGGATGAACGCCCGCGGCACGGTCTCCTTGATGTACCCGAGCGCGAAGTTGCCGGGCGTCTTGTGCGGCACCGCCCGGTCAATCTCGGACGGAACCAGCTTCATCGGTCCCTGCATCCCTAACTGCGGCATGCTGACCTCCGTTGTCTGCGACTGTGTTGTGATGATGACTCGACCGCCAGGCAGCTCGGGCAGCTCCTGCCGTCAGCGGTGAATTGCCGGCCGATTGCGCGCGAAGTTCGGCCCCGCTCGCCGGCGGATGTAACCACGACCTATGTTAGCCCGGCCGCAGCCGCCGGTCAACGCGACGCGGGCCGGGCGAGCAGGAAGTCCACCGCCTCGAACAGCAGGGCCGACAGCGCTCCCAGCACCAGGCCGGCAAGGACCGGCTGCCACTCGATCCGGAACGGTTCACGCAGGACCAGGCCGGCCGCCGTCGCGCCCGTGAACAGGGCCAGGGCAAGGAACCCGGCCAGCGTCGCGACGCGCCACCCGCGCGCCGGCCGCCGGCCGCGGCAGACCAGGCCGGCGCCGAGATAGGCGACGACCGCGGGCACAAACCGGAACGCGGCCGCCAGCGTCGCGGCCCGTGTTGCCGGGTTGTGCAGCAGCTCGGAGGCAACGGGAAAAACGATGACCAGCAACAGGCCGGGGAACAGGCTGCGACGCCTTGCCGAAATCCAGGCCATCGTCCCGAACAGCGCGGACGCCACGTAGAACAGCGGCAGCTCGGCCCGGGAAAACGCGCCCAAGGGCGCGACGAGGCCGGTGAGGACCCCGGCCAGCGCCCCGGCGGCAAGGAAAGAAACGAGTTCGAGGTTCCGGCGTTGACCGTCGGTCACCGCCCATCATCCCCGCACGGCGAACTCAGTCAACGTTCGGGCGGGCATCAAAGTGGGCGGGCCGCCCCTGGAGGTAAATAGCAGGATGAGCGAACGCTCATCAGGAAAGAGGCGACCCGCACAAACTACTACTCCCGGTCGCGCCAAGGTCAAGTCCGGCGGGTCGAGTTCCCTCGCCCGGGACAGGGAGAGGGAGGGGGTGAGGGTCGAGTCTCCGGCCGTCAGCCGGG
>JAFGQF010000053.1 GCA_016935775.1 Caldifarciminota bacterium | reverse complement strand
TCGATTCCGACCGGCTCCGAGGACCCGTTCGCGCTTCGGCGCCAGGCCGCCGGGCTGATTGCCATCGTGCTCGAACACGAGCTGCCGGTGGACTTGCACCGGCTGGTCGGGACCGCAGTCGGGCTTTTCAACCGGCCCGGCCGGCCGAATGCCGACAAGCTGCCCGGGTTCTTCCAGGAGCGGCTCGAGGCGGCGCTGGGCGAGCGCGGTATCCGCTACGACGTGGCCGAGGCGGTGCTGGAGACCTGCTGGCATTTGCCGAACCGGGCCCGGGCCGCGGCCGAGGCGCTGGCCGGGTTCCGTTCGAACCCGGATTTCGAACAACTTATCATCGGCCAGAAACGGGTGGCCAATATCCTGCGCGGGCAGGAGGTTGCAGGCGAGCCGGACCCGGCAGGTTTCCTTGAGGAGGCCGAGCGCCGGCTGTACTCACAGGCCGAAGCACTGGCCCCGGAAGTCGCCAGGCTGGCCGAGCGGGCCGATTTCGGCCCGGCGCTGGAGCGGCTGTTGACCCTGAGGCCGGCCATCGACCGGCTGTTCGACGACGTGCTGGTGATGGATAAGGACGAGGCGGTCCGGCTGAACCGGTTGCGGCTTTTGCTGTTCGTCCAGTCGCTGTTCCGGCAGGTGGCGGACCTGTCGCGGATTGTCATTGAGGGCGAGCAGGGCTGAGAAAGGGTTCCAGGGGTCAGGGGTTCGAGGGTTCCAGTGGACGAAGCAGACCGAGTGCGGCCGGGATGGCCACGCGCCAGGACCTGGCGGCTGCATCGATTAACGTTCTGCGTTGCAGCGCTGGCGCTGGCCGGTTGCCCGTCGCCGGGTAGAGGACCGGGGTCCGGGGACCGGGGCCGGCAGCCCGGTTCGGACCAGGCAGTCGAGACGGTCGAACTGGTCATCGGCGAGGCCAGGCTCGGGGCAGAGGTCGTGCGAACCGCGGAGAGCAGGACCCGCGGCCTGATGTTCCGGCAGGCGCTGGCCCCGGATTCGGGGATGCTGTTCGTCTTTGATTCGGCCTCGGTCCAGCAGTTCTGGATGAAGAACACCTGGATACCGCTCGACATCGCCTTCATTGAATCGTCTGGTGTCATCACCGACATCCTGCAGATGGCGACCCTGGATACGGTCACGCCCTACCGGTCGTCGCGGCCGGTACTGTACGCCCTGGAGACCAACCAGGGCTGGTTTGTTGCCCGGGGCATCAGGCCCGGCGACACGCTGCTCGGGATTCCCGGCCAAGGGGACTGACAGCTTCCAGTTGGCCGACCCGGGCAGGGGGGCGGCCAATCGTTCGGGCCAGCCGTAAGTTCATTTGTTACAGCGATATACAGTTGCGCGGAGGTGTCGGGAAGGCACTGGCAGACCGGGCCCGGGGTTCAGGCCGCGCACCCGGACCAGCGAAGGCTCCCCGGAGAGCCAGTTCTGCCGGAGGGTTGATTCCTTGGCCCCGGGCAGAACCAGGAGTATCGTAAGATATTGCATTAGTTGTACTTGCATCGCCGGGGGCTATCAACGGTCCTGGTTCTGGTGCCTGCGGGTGCTGTTCCTGCTTCCGGGTCGGGGCAGGTGGTCGGTGAGTCGGCCGGCCCGCTTGACTTGTGCCGGCTGGTCGCGTAAATATCAGGGTGCGAAAAAGGGCCATCGGGCTCGTTTTGCTGTTTATGGGCTGCCTCGCGCCCCAGGCGAGGGTGGCCCGGGTGCAGCCGTATGTCGAGCCGCCGGAGTGGCTATTCGAGACAGTGGCCGACCCGGTCCCGGGCGTGCCCGATGCCCGGTACGCGGGCCGGTTCAAGATGACGTTCTACTGGGTGGTGGAGGAAGCGGAGTACCCGGAGTCGAACGCCGTGCCGCTGTACGACAAGCAGGGGAAGTTGGTCGGCCGGTTCTGCCGGCAATTCGTGACCGACTTCAAGCGCGAGGCCGCGGCCCGGCTCAGGGACGGCCGCTGCATCAGCTATCTCAAGCAGGCGAACCGGGTGCTCGTGGATACGGTCTTCCACGGGGTCAACGGCCACACGCTGACCGAGCTGAGGTCAATCGCGGTGGACCCGCGGGTGATACCGATCGGCTCGCGGGTCTATATCCCGCAGGCCGAGCGGGTGGTCGTGGACGGAGTGCCGCTGACCGGCATCTTCCGGGCCCAGGACATCGGCAGCGCGGTGCAGGGCAAGCACATTGACGTGTTCGTGGGCTCGCGCGGCAACGTCGCCGCGTTCAGCGCGTCAGGGCTGAAGAGCCTGGGTAGCGTCGACGTCTACGTCCTGGAATAGCAGCCGCTTGCGCTCGTGGGGGTAGGCGGCGGCCACCTGCTCCATGAACACCCCCATTCTCTCGTACCACCACTC
The DNA here is from genome assembly GCA_016935775.1 of Caldifarciminota bacterium. Lineage (GTDB taxonomy): Bacteria > Hydrothermota > Tepidihabitantia > Tepidihabitantales > Tepidihabitantaceae > DSBX01. The sequence continues at coordinate 1,518 of JAFGQF010000053.1, read as the reverse complement.
GCGGTAGAGCTCGGCCAGGGTGGCTACCCGGACCCCGGTCCCGGCCAGCCATTCGACCAGGGCCTGGAAGTCGGCCGAGTTCCACTGGGTGAAGACCGTCGGCCGGTCAACGACCTGGTGCATCAGGATGATAGTGAGCGGCCGGGCGGCAATCGTCTCCTGGATGTCCTCGAGCCGGGTGTCGCTTCGGAGTTCCACGGTCGGGAGCCGAAAGGGGTCAGCCGCGAGGTTGGGCCGGCCGGGCCGGACCGCGCGGCCCATCCGGTAGCCGGCGGCCCGGGTCATTGCCCGGATGCGGGCGTTGACGTCGCCGTAGGGGTAGACGAAGGTGAGCACTTCGCCCCCGAACAGCGATTCGAGCAACGTCTTTGATTCCTTGATTTCCTTCCAGGCCGCGGCGCTGTCAACCCGGGTGAGGAAGGGGTGGGAGATGCTGTGGCTGGCGATTTCGATGCCGAGCGAGTCCACCATCTGCTGGATTTCCGAGCGCTTCATGAACCCGGCCGAGGGCGCGTAGGAAGGCTCGCCGCCGCGCAGGTAGTCGCAGATGACGCCGAGGGTCATCGTCATCCCGTGTTGCCTGAGCAGGGGGTAGACCTTCGTGAACACCGAGTGGTAGCCGTCGTCCACCGAGAAGACGACGGTGCGGTGCGACAGGTCGGGAATCCCGGACGGCGCGCTGTCGGCGGCGAGCAGGTCCGGCGGGACGACGCCGAGGGTCGAGCCAACCTGTCCAGGGGACGGCTGGCCGACAACGAGGCCGGCGATGATGAGAACAGCGACGAATACCCGTTGCACCGCCACAATGATAGCCGGGGAGGCGGCGATTGACAAGCGGGCAGGCGAGGATATTGTCGAATGGCGAATGGCGAATGACGAATGTCGAACGCTGAACAACGAACGGCGGATGAGGAGGGTGGCCTGACGTGAGAGTCGCGCTTTGCCAGCTCAACCCGGTGGTCGGCGATATCCGGGGCAACCTCGACCGGCTCGAGGCGACGCTCGGCGAGCTGGCCCCGCAGAAGCCGGACCTGGTCGTCCTGCCCGAGCTGTTTCTCTGCGGCTACCCGCCGCTCGACCTGCTGAGCTACCCCTGGTTCGTGGACGCCTGCGAGCAAGGGCTCGCCGCCGCTTGCCGGCTGTCGGCACGCTTCCCGGGCACCGGCATCGTGCTGGGCGCGGTGACCCGGTCCGGGCTCGAGACCGGCAAGGGGCTGCACAACTGCGCGGTGCTGCTATCCGAAGGCCGGGAACTCCTGCGCCAGCCCAAGACCTTGTTGCCGACCTATGATGTGTTCGACGAGGCGCGCTGGTTCGACCCGGCCGCGCAGTCGCGCCGCGCGCGGTTCGGTGACCGGCTGGTGGGCCTGTCGGTATGCGAGGACGCGTGGAACCCGGCCGACGTGCCCGGCCCGAGGCGCTACGCGCAGGACCCGGTAGCCGTCCTGGCCCGCGCCGGCGCCGACCTGCTGGTGAACATCTCGGCTTCGCCGTTCTGCGCCGGCAAGGAGGAGGAGC
>JAFGQF010000248.1 GCA_016935775.1 Caldifarciminota bacterium | reverse complement strand
GGTCATCGCCCCGCTCGAGGAGGACGGCACCTTCCGGCCGGAGTTCGGCCCGCTTGCCGGCCGCGGCTCGGCCGAGGTGGCCGCCGACATCTTCGCCGACCTCGAGAGGAAAGAACTGCTGTTCCGGGTCGAGGACTACAGCCACCGCTACCCGGTCTGCTGGCGCTGCGGTGACGAGCTGGTATTCCGGCTGGTTGACGAGTGGTTCATCTCGATGGACCGGCTGCGCGACGAAATCGCCGAGTCGGCCCGCCAGGTGCGCTGGCTGCCCGAGTTCGGGCTCAGCCGCGAGCTCGACTGGCTCAAGAACATGGCCGACTGGTGCATCTCCAAGAAACGCTACTGGGGCCTGGCCCTGCCGGTCTACCGCTGCGACTGCGGCTGGTTCGACGTCATCGGCTCCAGGGACGAGCTGCGCGAGCGCGCGGTCGAGGGCTGGGACCGGTTCGACGGCCACTCGCCTCACCGTCCCTGGGTGGACGAGGTGAAAATCGCCTGCGGCGAATGCGGCCGACCGGTCGCCCGGGTCAAGGACGTTGGCAACCCCTGGCTCGACGCGGGCATCGTCCCGTTCTCGACCACCGGCTACCTTTCCGACCGCGACCACTGGCGCGAGTGGTTCCCGTTCGACTTCATCACCGAGTCGTTCCCGGGCCAGTTCCGCAACTGGTTCTACGCCATCCTGGCGATGTCCACCGTGCTCGAACGGCAGACCCCGTTCAAGACCGTGCTCGGCTACGCCACGATGCGGGCCGAGGACGGCCGCGAGATGCACAAGTCCTGGGGCAACGCCATCGAGTTCAACGAGGCGGCCGACCGGATGGGCGCCGACGTGATGCGCTGGGTATTCCTCGGCCACGACCCGGCCCGCAACCTCAACTTCGGCTGGAACGCCGGCCGCGAGGCCGAGCGCAAGCTGCTCACCCTCTGGAACGTCTATAGCTTCCTCGTCACCTACGCCAACATCGACGACCTGAACCCGGCCGAGCTGGCGGTGCCGGATGACCGGCTGGCCGTGCTCGACCGCTGGATTCTCTCACGGCTCGGCGGCACGGTCGCGCACGTCCGCGACCGGCTCGACGACTTCGACCCGACCGCGGTCCCGCGCGCGGTCGAGGAGTTCATCGACGACCTCTCGACCTGGTACGTCCGCCGCAACCGGCGCCGGTTCTGGAAGCCGGTGGCGACCGGTTCCGACGACAAGCACGCCGCTTACCGGACGCTCTATGACTGCCTGGCGACCCTGGTCAGGCTGCTCGCCCCGATGATGCCGTTCCTGGCCGAGGAAATCTACCAGAACCTCGTCCGCCGCGCCGACGCGTCCGCCCCGGAGTCGGTCCACCTCTGTCCCTACCCGGAACCGGACCCGGGACGGCGTGACCCCGACCTCGAACGCGAAGTGGCGCTGGTCCGGCAGGTAGTGTCCCTCGGCCACGCGGCCCGCGAGACGGCCCGGCTCAAGGTCCGCCAGCCGCTGCTCTCGATCATCGTCCGGCCCGCCGACCCGGCCGACCAGGCCGTCTGCCTGCGCCACGCCGATGTCCTGCGCGAGGAGCTCAACATCCGCGACGTGCTATTCACCGAGCCCGGCGCCGGGTTCCCGGACGGCTACGAGGCGAGCGAGTCCGGCGAACTGGCGGTCGCGGTCAACACCCGGCTCACCCGCGAGCTCGAGAACGAAGGCCTGGCCCGCGAACTGGTGCACAAGGTGCAGAACCTGCGCAAGCAGGCCGGGTTCGACGTCGCCGACCGCGTCCGGCTTCACGTCCAGCCATCAGACCGGCTGGCCGAGGCAATCGAGGCCCACCGCGACTACATCGCCGCCGAGGTCCTGGCGACCGCGGTCGTGAGCGGCCCGGCCGAGGCGGCCGACATCGACCGCGAACTCAAGGTCAACGGCGAACCCTGCCGGCTGGCCCTGCAAAGAACCGTACAGTGAGCGCAGCCAACCCCCGCCGACCAGCGTCCGAAGCGGCTGAGAGCGAGGCAAGATGACAACCCGGAAGAAGACAACCGCCCGCAAGGCCCCCAAACGGCCGGCCCGCAAGACCCTGAAGAAACCGGCGCCGACCGGCAGGAAGTCACCTGTTCCCGCCCCGCGTTCGAAAGCGAAAACCCGCAAGCTCACCCGGGCCCAGCTCGTCGCCTACGAGCGCGCCCTGCTCGCGGAGAAAGCGCGGCTGCTCCGGCAGCGCGAGTTCACCGAGGAAGTGATGGAATCGAGCGGTCCCGAGGGCTCGGGCGACCTGTCCAGCCACCGCACCCACACCGCCGACCAGGGCACCGAGAACTACCAGCGCGAAATGGCCGGCCGGTTCCGGACGATGGAAGACGAGACGCTGCGCGCCATCGAGGAGGCGCTGCGCCGGGTCGCCGACGGCACCTACGGCGTCTGCGAGAAATGCGGCGCGCCCATCCCCAAGGCCCGGCTCGAAATCGTCCCCCACGCCCGGTTCTGCATGAAGTGCCTCCGGGCGCGGTAGGCCGGGTCGGCCCGTGCCGGCGCTCAATCTCCGGTTGACGATCGAGTTCGACGGCGGCGGTTTCCACGGCTGGCAGTTCCAGCCCGACCGGCCGACCGTCCAGGACGAAATCGAGCGGGCAGTCGCGGCGATTGCCGGTTCCCGGCTCACGGTCTACGGCTGCAGCCGCACCGACTCGGGTGTCTCGGCCCGCAACTACGTCGCCAACTTCCACGCCGACACCCGGCTCGCGCCTGACCGCTGGCGGCGCGCGCTCAACAACCACCTGCCGCGCACCATTTACGTAAGGCAGGTGGTCGCGGCCGACCCGTCCTTCCACGCCCGGTTCAGCGCCCGGGGCAAGACCTACCGCTACACCGCGGTTCGCGGCCGCTCGCCCCTGCGCTCCACCCGCGCCTGGGAACTGCGCTGGCCGGTCGAGACGACCCGGGTGCGCCGCGCCCTGCGCGAGTTCCTGGGCACGCGCGACTTCCAGCCGTTCTGCCGGACCGCCGACACCAACGGCACCTGCGCCATCACCGGGCTGACGCTCGATGAGGCCGGCGACGAACTCGCGCTGACCGTTTGCGGCGACCGCTTCCTCTACAAGCTGGTCCGGCGCATCACCGGTGCCGCCTTCGAGTACGGCGCCGGCCGGCTCACGCTCGCCGACATCCGCTTCGCGCTCGCCGGGAAACCGCGCCGATCGTTCCGCACCGCCCCGGCCGAAGGGCTCTGCCTCGAATCGGTTGACTATTGAGGGCTAGCGGCCTGCGCGGTAGCGCCGGGCCGCGTCGTCCAGCGCCTTCCCGGGGGTCTTATCGCCCAGCATCGCCGCCTCGAGCTCCTCGACCAGCGCCTTGCGCCCGGCCAGCCACTTCAGGCCCCGCGGCTCGAATACCGCGTGCTCCATCTGGCCGTAGCACTCCCGCAGCCCGGGCGTGGCGTCGAGCCGCTCCCCGAGCCGCGGGTCGTCGAGACAGCATCGACGCACCGGCACGTACCAGGTGCCCAGCGACCAGGCAACCTGCTGCTCGGGCGCGATGAACCAGCTGATGAACCGCCACGCCGCGGCCTGCTGCTCGGGTGCCGCCCGGCGGAACATCCCGATGTTGGTACCGTAGATTATCGCCGCCGGCCGGTCCCACTGCGGCACCGGCGCCATCCCGACCGGGAATGTCTCCTTGTCCAGCACCGGCGCGCGCCAGGTCGAACTGCCGGTCAGGCAGGCCAGCCGGCCCATCAGGAAGTCATCCATCGGCGTCCGGCTGACATCGGTGTTCTGGACCCGGTCTTTTCGAATCAGGTCAACCTGGAACTGGAGCGCCGCGACGCCCTCGGGTCCATTGAACTCCGGCTCGCCATCCTCCCGGTCGAGAAACCGCCCGCCGCGCTGGTAGAGCATCGAGCCGAATATCCAGAGGTCGGTCCCGCCGGCAGCGCCCCACACCTCAACCTCGCCGCCCGGGCCGCGCCGGGTCAGCGTCCCGAGCGCCGCGCGGAAAGCCGGCCAGTCGCGCGGGAACTCCTCGTAGCCCGCCTGCTCAAACATCGGCACGTTCCAGTACCATGTCGGCACCGACTTGTTGAAGGGTAGGGTCAGCAGCCGGCCGTCCCAGCTGTTGTTTTCCAGTAGCGCCGGGTAGATGTCGGCCAGTTCCGCCGGGCTAAGCCCGTCCGGCCCGCGGACGAAGCTGTCCAGGAAGACCAGCTCGCCGGCCGCGTGCAACTGGGTGGTCCAGTTCTCGTACATCTGGGCGATGACCGGCGGGTCCTCGACCGCCACCGCGCCCATCAGCTTCTGGGCCAGCGCGTCGTAGGTGCCCATCCCGACCAGTTCGACGTGGACGTCCGGGTTCAGGCTGTCAAACCGGGCGCACATCGCCTTCAGCGTCTTCGCCGACTCGCCGCCCATCGCGTGCCAGAACTTGACCACGGTCCGCCGCTCGGTCCGGCACCCGGCAAGCAGCAGCAGGACGAGCAGGCCGGTGACTGCCGCGCGCCGGTCAACCGTTACTGTAAGACTGGTCATTGAAAGGTGATATTCCTCTCCGGGTCCAGCCGCTCGCCGTAGCGGCGGACCTCGAAGTGCAGGTGCGGCGCGCTCGAACGGCCGCTCGAACCCACCAGGCCGAGCGTCGCCCCGGCCATTACCGAGTCGCCGATTTCCGCCTTCCACTCCTGCAGGTGACCGTAGTAGCTCTGGAATCCCTGCTGGTGCTCGAGCAGGACGAACTTCCCGAACACGCTGTCCTCGCCCCGGCCCAGCACGATGCCGTCCGCGCTCGCACCCACCGGCGTCCCGGCCCGGGCCGCGAGGTCAATTGCCTCGTGCCCCGGTCCGAACCGGCGCGAGACGACGTACTCCTCCAGCGGGGCCAGT
>JAFGQF010000247.1 GCA_016935775.1 Caldifarciminota bacterium | reverse complement strand
GGCGACACGGTGTTCGTGTTCTGGCAGAACGAGCGGTCGGTGCCGCCCGAGATACGGTACAAGTACAACAACGGCTCGGGCTGGAGCGAGCGGGTCGCACTGGTGAAGGGCGCGGCCCGGCCGGCCGGGTATTACCAGGCGCTGGCCACGCACGACGGCTGGCTGCACGTCGTCTGGCAGGATTACCGCGCCGACACCGCCCAGCTCTGGCACCGGTACAGTTGCGGTGACACGTGGTCGGCCGAGGAGCGTGTAACGCTCCACGGGTACGCCTGCAACCAGCCCGGCATCGCGGCCGACTCGGCCGGCAACCTGCACCTGGCCTACTCGGGCGGGCCGCCGGGCGGTCGGATTCACTGCCGCATCTGGGACCGGCAGAGCCGGACGTGGGGCACGCCGGACCAGTTCTACTCCTGGTCGGGCACGCCGCACCCGCGGGTCGCGGTCAACCACGCGACCGGCGAACGGCACCTGACCCACGTCGGCAACGACGGCAACTGGTGTCTCGCCTACAAGCGCTGGGACCCGTCCCAGCAGGCCTGGACCGACTCGGCCAAGCTGACCTACATGCAGGTCGTCACCGGGCCGGGCGAGATGGCGCTGGATTCGGACGGCTACGTGCACATGGTGTTCTGGGATTCGCGGATGCACGGCAACGAGGAAGTCTTCTACAAGAACAACACCCTGATGAGCGCGGTCGAGGAGCCGGTGACCGGGCACGGCCTGCGGCCGGCGCTGGTGCGGCCGAGCGTGACCGGCGGGCCGGTCCGGCTGGCGGGAACGCGCGGCGCCGGCGTGTATGACGTGAGCGGCACGCGGGTGGCGGGCCTCGCGCCCGGGGCCAACGACCTTGGCCGGCTGAGCGAGGGCGTGTACTTTGTCCGGCCCGAGGGCCGAGCCGGGCAGCAGAAACTGGTCATCCGGCGGTAGGTCGGGGCTGAGCGAAGATCCGGGTCCGGTCGGCGCCCGGCGTGCCGGCACTTGACAGGTCCGGAGTCCATCCTAAGATGGACTCGTAGCGGTACAGGGTTACATACACCGAGATATTCGGGAGCCGCGAAAGGCGGCCGAGCGGCCGTCGAAAGGAGGAGGCTGTGGAATCCCAGACTTGCCCGGTTGTTCGCCTGTCAGTCCTGTCGGTCCTTCTTGCCCTGCCGGCCCTGGCCGTGGTGTGGCAGGATCCGTTCAACGTGACGCCCGTTACCGGGTCGCAGTACCTTGCCGAAGGACGACAACGAGCAGTGGCGTGCGACACCGCCGGCAACGTCCACGTTGTCTGGTACGATTACCGGCCGGACACGGTACAAGTCGGGTATCGACACTACGACCAGGCCTCGGGAGCCTGGCTGCCCGAGACGTTGCTGACCGCCTCGCCGGTCAGGGTGAACAACCCGGCGGTCGCCAGTGACCGGACCGGCAATGTCCACGTCGCCTGGTACACCACAATCGATCCGCACGCGGCGCTGTGGTACAAGAAGTACGATGCGCCGGCCGGAATCTGGCTGCCCGAGACGATCATTCACGCCGGAGACGGTACCGTCTATTCTTATGACCCCGCGCTGGCGTGCCGGCCCGGCGGCGACAACGTCCACCTGGTGTGGCACGAGCACTCTCCGACCGGCCACCGCATCCTTCACCGAGAGTACCTGTCCGGGGCAGGGTGGACGGAGGCGGACACGGTGGGCTGGGGCCGCGACCCGAGCGTGGCAGTGGACAGCGCGGATAACGTCTACGTTGCGTGGGACGGGATTGTCTGCCGTCGCCGAGTGGGCGGGACCTGGCTTGCGCCCGATTCGTTCCCGAACGGCAATGACCCGTCGGTGGCAGTCACGCCGTCGGGCGACGTTGTCCACCTGGTCTGGGCGAGGCCGGACGGGAGGTACGCGATCGCCCACTCCCGGCTGAGCGGTGGCACCTGGTCCGCCGTTCGGACGATCAGCACTGAGCCCGAATTCGACCAGGAGCGCCCGGTCGTGGCCTGCCACCCGGACGGCATCTGTGACGTGGTCTGGTACGGCCACGGCGAGGCCGCGCCGTTGACCAGGCGGGTATTCCATGCCATGCGCTATCCCTCGGGCGAGTGGTCCCGTCCCTCGGCAGTCGTCCCCGAGGGCAACGATGTCGATGAGCCTGGTGTCATCTCCGGCCCGGGCCGCAGCCTGCACTTGGTCTGGCAGGACCGCGTCGCGGGCAGCGCCGACGTGTGGTACCTGAGAGGCGGTCACCTGGACAACGATGTCGGGCCGGGCGACATCCTTGCCCCGGCACGCGGGGTGCTGGCGCACGCATTGGTCACGCCCAGGCTGGAGGTGGTGAACCTGGGACTCCTCGCCCAGGGTGACATCCAGGTATTCCTGGCGATTGACTCGGCCGGGACCATTGTCTACTCCGAGTCCCGAGTCGTTGCCGGGCTTGAACCGGGCCAGATCGAGTTGCTCGTATTCCCGGGATGGCAGGCCGGAGGCGCCAGCGAGTACCGGTTCGTTGCCTGGACCGTGCTGGTCGGCGACGAGCACGCGGGCAACGACACACTGGCCCGTACCCTGCCGTGCCTGACCTGGGAGCCGGGCTGGCAGCCGGTCGTTTCCCTCAGCCGGGGGGTGAGTTACGGCGGCTGGATCTTCGTGACCCCGGACGGGCGGCTGTTTGCCGGCCGGTCGGATGACGTCTACAGCCTCGACCCGCTCGACCCGGAAGCGGACTCGTGGGATCGGCACGAGGAGTTGCCCTCCGGTTCGTTCGGCCGCGGTGCCGCGCTGGTTTCCGACGGCGACCGCCATGCCTACGCGACCCACGGCAACAACACGCTTCGGTTCTGGCTGTTCGACTTCCGGGCCGACACCTGGAGTCTGCTGCCCGAGGTACCGGTTGCGACGAAGCGGAGAAAGGTGAAGGGTGGGACCGATGCGGAGTTCGTCACGGTGGACGATACCGGTTACGTGTACCTGCTGAAAGGCTACAAGACAGAGTTCTACCGTTTCAACACCGTAGCCCGGCGTTGGGATACGCTGGCGAGTGCGCCGGTCGGGGTCAAGGAGAAGTGGGATAAGGGTTCCTGGATCGTCCACGACGGCGACCGGTCGATCTACGCCCACAAGGCCAAGTACTACGACAAGCTGATGCCGGAGCCGGCATTCCGACACGAGATGTGGAGGTACGACATACCGGGCGACAGCTGGCACTCGACCGGGCTTCCCGGAATGCCGCTGTGGGGATTGCAGCATGGCCGGATCAAGAAGAAGAAGTCGGGCAAGGGTGGGTGCGCGGCATGGCACGAGGGCAGCATTTACGCACTGAAGGGTGGCAACACCCAGCAGTTCTGGCGGTATGATGTGAGCGCGAACGAATGGACCGAGATTGACACGGTCCCGTCGGACCGCAGCACGCGCAAGCGCCGGGTGAACAAGGGCGGCAGCATGGTATCGTGGGGAAACGGGGTGTTCTTTGCCCTGAAAGGCAATAAGACCACCGAAGTGTGGCGCTACCGCGTGCCGGAGGCCAGCGGGTCCGGTTCGCGCCGGCCCGGCAGCCAGGGAAGCGCGGGGGTTGGCCAGGCCGGCGGCACCGTGGCAATCCGTCTCGTCCCGGCGGCGAACGACCGGACGGAGTTGCGCTACTCCCTGCCCGGGCCCGGCCCGGCAACGGTAGCGGTGTACGACGCGACCGGCCGGGCGGTCCTCAGGCGCGAGGCCCGGCTCCAGCGCCAGGGCACGCTCGTACTCGACACTCCGCGCCTGGCATCGGGCGTGTACCTGGTCCAACTGGAGGCGGACGCCGGTACCGGGACCGCGAAACTGGTCATCCGGCGGTAAGCACCACCGACAACACGAGCCCCGGGCAGGTAACTGCCCGGGGCTTGATTGTCCCGGCCAGACGACTACGATACGCCGGTGACGCGGTTCAGGGGCTCGGTTGTTCTGCTCGCGTTGCTGGCCGTGGCCGCATCCCCGGCCAGGACGCGCTGCGAGTTCCGGCTGTGCCGGGAAATGTCGGCCGCAACGGTCGCCCCGCTTGACTTCGACCGCGACGGGAACGACGAGCTGTTCCGGGTGGACTCCTTTCAAATGACACTGGTGAGGCAGGACGGCGGGTATGTTTCCGACGGCCCGAATCCCGGGCTGGCGACGGTCCGGTTCCCGAGGATCTGGGCCTGGGACCTGGACGGCGACTCGGTGCCCGAGGCGCTAGTGGGGTCGCGGGCGTTCGGGATGGCGGTCGAGACCCTGGCGTTGTACGCCCAGGACCTTGGCACGCGCGCGGTGCGGACAATCGCGGTCGAGACCGTGGCCGCGAAGCCGGGCCGGGACGTGTCCTGGGCGGCCAATCACTGCCGGCCGGCCGCGCTCGGCCCGGGCGGCGCCGGCGAACTGGTGGTGGCGCTGCAGTCCGGGTACGGGAAGCAGCCGCGCGGGTTGTACGTCCTCGACCCCCGGACCGGCGCGCGGCGCTGGTTCTTTCCCACCGGCACCAATGTCCGGACGCTCGCGACAGCCGACCTGGATGGCGACAATCGAAGCGAGATCATCATCGGCACCGATTCGCCGGGCAACGGTTGCCGGGAGAACGGTTTCGATGACTCGCGCAACTACGCGTTCTGCCTGGACCCGGACGGCGCGTTGAGATGGCGGACCGAGCTGCGCGAGGTCGGGGCGGGCGGCTGGGTCGAGGCCGGGTTCCTCAGGACGCGCGACGGGCCGAGCGTGCTGGCCGTTGCCGACGGCTGCATCCTCGACTCCCAGGGACCGGACCGGCTGCACCTGCTCGACCCGGCGACCGGCGGGGTGCTCGCGACCGACTCAACCAGTGTCGGGGGCAAGCTGGTTAAATCCGGGATTGCGGACCTGGACGGCGACGGGAACGACGAGCTGGTGCTGGTGAACGGTTCGGGCGCGGTCGAGCTGCGGGATGCCGTTTTCGCGCGGCAGAGGCTGTTCGCCGACCCGGCCGGCGTCGCGCGGCTGCTGGGGTTCCCGGCCGTGCCCGGTTCCGGCCGGTCGCTGGTCGCGGTCGCGACCCGGGACAACGAGCTGGTGGTGCTCGACCACCGGCTGGCCGTGCTTGGCCGCGGCATCGAGGTCGGGCCCGAGGATGAGGTCGCGTGGGTGCGGCGCGGCCCGGCCGATTTGCCCGGGTTGCTGGTGATGTCGGACCGGGGCACGGCCGACCAGAAGCGGGTGTGCCGGTTCTATCACCTGGCGCTGGCTGCCGGCCCGTTTCCCTGGGCGCTGGTCAGCGCCGGGCTGGCCGGGCTGCTGCTGGCCGCGTTCGGGCTGGTGCTCTACCTGCGGGGAACCTACCGGGAGCAGGTCCGTTACCTGGCTCGCGGGCTGGTCGCCAAGGCGGGCATCATCGAGCTGGACCGGCGCGGCCGGGTTGTCGCGGCCAATGACGCGGCGCGCGAGCTGCTGGGCGAGGAGCGGACGCGGGGCCGGGTGCTGGCCGAGGTGGCCGAGGGGCCTGACTTCGCCGCGCTCAGGGATTGTTTCGAGCGGGTACGGTCCGGTGCGGTCCGAACGGCCGACTGCGAGCTGGCCGTCACGCGGGCAGGACGCGCCCGGAGAATCCTCGCCCGGGTGATGCGCGTGCGGCAGCGCGGCTTCCTGGTGAGCTTCGAGGACCTGTCCGCGGTCGAGTACGCCCGCCGGGTCGCGGCCTGGGGACCGGTGGCCCAGCGGCTGGCGCACGGCATCAAGACGCCGCTGTCCACCATCCGGCTGACCGGCCAGCAGCTCGAGGAGGAAGGCGATGCCGAAACCGGCCGGCTGCTGCGCGAGGAGGCGGACCGGCTGCGGCAGATGACCGACGGGTTCATGCGGCTGGCCGACTTCGAATCGCCGCGGCTCGAGCCCGGGGACCTCAACCGGCTGGTGCGCAGGGTGGTGGACGAGCAGGGGGTCGAGCTGATGCCCGAACTGGCGCTCGAGCTCGAACTGGCCGGAAACCTGCCGAAGGTCCGGATGGACGAGGAGAAGCTCGGGCCGGCGATTGCCAACCTGGTGGACAACGCGGCGGCCGCGATGGGCCGCAAGGGCCGGCTCAGGCTGGTCACGCGGAGGAACGGTGAGGGGATGGTGGAACTGCTGGTCGCGGATTCGGGGCCGGGCATCCCGGAGGCGTGGCTGGGCAGGCTGTTCGAGCCGTTCTTCACCCGCAAGCCGGGCGGCACGGGGTTGGGTTTGAGCATCGTCAAGAAGGTGGTCGAGGACCACGGCGGCATCATCGCGGTGGCAAGCCGCGTGGGCGAAGGCACGACCTTCACCCTGTGCCTGCCGGTCGCGAAGGAGGTGGCATAGTGGATGCAAGTGCCGGGTTTGCGGCCACCGGGCCGCTGGTGCTGGTAGTTGATGATGATGTCAATCTCTCCCGGGTCATTGCCGGGCTGCTCGAGAAGACCGGGTACCGCGTCGAGCGGTTCGATTCGGGCGAAGCCCTGCTCGAACGGCTGGAGCAGGACGCGACCGGGCTGGTACTGCTGGATTTCGTGTTGCCCGGTATTGACGGGGTCGAGACGCTCCGGCGCATCAAGGAGTCGCGGCCCGGGCTGCCGGTGGTGATGATGTCGGGCAAGGGCACGGTCAAGGCCGCGGTCGAGGCGCTCAAGCTCGGGGCGTACGATTTCCTCGAGAAGCCGCTGGACGCGGACCGGCTGCGGGTGACGGTCAGGAACGCGCTCGAGGTGGGCGAGCTCAGGCGGCAGGTCGAAGTCCTGAAGCAGGAGCTGGGCGATGAGTACCGGCTGGTCGGCGACTCGGCACCGATGCGGCGGGTGCGCGAGCTGGCCGAGCGGGTGGCGCGGGCCGACGTCGGCGTGCTCGTCACCGGCGAGAGCGGCGCGGGCAAGGAGGTGGTGGCGTGGACCATCCACCGGCTGAGCCCGCGCGCGGGCCGGCCGTTCGTGGCCTTGAACTGCGCGGCGATACCGCGCGAGCTGATCGAGAGCGAGCTGTTCGGCCACGCGCGGGGCGCGTTCACCGGCGCGGACCGGGACCGCGCCGGCAAGCTCCACCAGGCCGACCGCGGCACGCTGTTCCTCGACGAGGTCGGGGATATGAGCACCGCGACCCAGGCCAAGCTGCTCCGGTTCCTCGAATCGTCCGAGGTCCAGCGGCTGGGCGAGAGTGAAACGCGACGGCTGGACGTGCGGGTCCTGGCCGCGACCAACAAGGACCTGAAGGCGGCGATCGCGGCCGGCGAGTTCCGCGAGGACCTGCTGCACCGGCTGAACGTCGTCAGCATCGAGGTGCCGCCCCTGCGCGAGCGGGTTGACGACATCCCGGCGCTGGTCGCGCTGTTCCGGGACCGGTACGCGGTCAAGCACGCGCGGCCCGGGTTCGAGTTCGGGCCCGGGTGCCTGGAACTGCTGCGCGGCTACGACTGGCCGGGCAATGTCCGCGAGTTGCGCAACCTGGTCGAGCGGGCCGTGGTGTTGGCCCGGACCGACCCGATGGAGCCGGAGGAGCTGCGTACCCTGCTGCCGGCCGGGCCGGCCGGGCTGTCCGACGGCAGCCTGGGCTCGGCGCTGGCCGCGGCCGAGCGAGAGACGGTCGAACGAGCGCTGGACCGTTACGGCGGCAACGTCAGCCAGGCGGCGCGGGTGCTCGGGGTCGAGCGCCAGAGCCTGTACCGGATAATGAAGCGGCACGGTATCGAGCCGGACCGCAATCACTCCGACAACAACTGAGCCGGGCTGTCGCCTGCGGGTGACAGGCTGTCACCGGGAGGCGACACCCGCGGCCGACATCATCTGCCGGCGGTAGTGGTGGGCGGCCGTGGCATCGGGATTGCATAAGGGAGGGCAGGGACAGCTCAGGGGTTGCTGGGTACCGCTCAGCAGGCCTGTAGTGTGGGTTGTTAAAGCCTGGGCGGGGTCCAGGCGCCGGCGGGGGGCGTAAGCTCCCCGCCGGACATTAATGAGAATGCCCGGTCCGGCTGAAAGGAAATCGAGATGAAGCTGATGGGCTTGCTGTTCGCATCACTGGCGGCTCTGGCGACCGCCGCGGCCCAGCCGGTCGGACTGGACAGTTCCAGCACCGGGTTCAGTGCCTGCTTCGGCGGCTGGGATTTCTTTCCCAACACCGGTTATCGGTACGGCGAAGGCCGGGCCTCGCTCGCGTTCACGCGGGCGCCGGCCCACCCGATGTATCTCAACGTCATCCACCAGTACTCGCAGGCCTCGGGCGGCTGCGACGTCAAGGTCTGGATTGCCACCAGCCGGCAGGGAGTCATCGACCCGAACTCGGACCCGCATTTCCACGTCGGCTGGTGGAATACGGCCGCGGCCGACACCGGGCACTACGTCGGCCAGTTCCACACCGTCAATGCCCACGCGCTCACCACGTTCGACATCGAGGACTGGGTCGCGGCCCATCCCTCGAACGACTACTACATCCTGTTCGACCAGCAGGATGACGGGGCCGACGTCGGTGTGAGCTACTGCTGGCTCGGGCCCGAGCCGGGCTTGACCGCGCTGGCCGGCGAAGGCACACCGGCGGTCGGCAGCGACATCAAAGCCGTGCCCAACCCGTCGAGCCGGCAGACCGAAATCAGGTTCGTGGTCGAACGGGCCGGGATTGTCGAGGCCCGGGTACTGGACGTCGCCGGCCGGGTGGTGCGCCGGCTGGCGTCGGGTCGGTTCGAGCCGGGCGAGTTGAGGCTTTGTTGGGACGGGACCGACGAAGCGGGCCGGCCGACGAGTGCCGGGACGTGGTTCTGCGAGGTCCGCGTTCCCGGCGCGCGCCACGTGGTGAAGCTGGCGAGAGAGTGAAGACGGCGGGCTGGAACCGCCGCGCGGCAATCTGTTTACGCATCGGAGCTGAGCGGGAAAGCAACCGGGCCGCCGGGTAACCGGCGGCCCGCTGGGTTGACTGCCGGGACCAGGTGGACGGGGTGCGGGTTCGGGATTGCGGCGCGGGCATCGGTCGTCTTCGCGTGAACTGGATGCTCGTTGGCGGACTCGATGCGGGTCCGGCAGGGTCCAGGACCGTGATGCCGGTGCGCTGACCCGGGCCGGTTCGCCGAGTGGCGCCGGTCGGCTCGCCGGTCTCGGTTCGCCGGCGGTCGCGCACTGCGATGGAGACAGGCAGTCTTTTCAGACGAGCCGAGGGATGCCGGGTCCGAACCCGGGTCGGTTCGCGGGGCAGTTCGGGCAACCGGGGAACGGGCAGGGTTCGGGGCGCGAATTCGCAGCCAACCGGCAGGCGGAAACCGGGCGGCGGACCCGGCGGCAACCGGCACCGGCAGCCCGGGTGATATCTGTCCGGGGAACGGTTACCCGCCGAATCTGCGAGTGTCCATAACTATCTGATAATCAATGCGCTAGCTCAGTTCTGCTGTTTGTCAGCAGTTTAACTATAGTTATACTTGGGGCGTGAACGATACCCGCCAGGCAGCCGCCGAACTGGGCAGGTTGCTGCGCGAGGCGCGACTGCGGGCCGGGCTGACCCAGCGGCAGGTGGCTGAGGCGGTCGGACTGGCCCGTGGATACGGCAATACCTACCTGTCCCGGCTGGAGAAGGGTGAGGTTCAGAACCCGGCGCTGTGGCTGGTGCTGGATATCCTGCGCGCGTGCCGGGCGATGAGCGCGGACCTGAAGCCGTTCCTTGACCGACATCTGGGGCAGCCGCTCACGGTTCCCGGGCAAGGCGACCGGGCCGTGCGCGGTCCGCGGCAGGAGCCCGGGGATGCGGGGTTGCCGGCCCTGCGACAGGAGGCGCTTGAGTGGAAGGTGCGCGCCCGGCTCGAGGAGGCGCTGTTCGAGGAGCTGAATCGGCTCGGGGTGCCATGGCCGAGCCCGGAGCGGCGGTCACTTGCCGGGTTCGCGCGCAAGGTGTTCCGGGTGCTGTACCGGACGCGGGGCGCGGAGCGGCGGGAGCGCGAGCAGAAGCTGGCCCGGGCCCGGTCGTGGGCCGAGGGCAGGGG
>JAFGQF010000246.1 GCA_016935775.1 Caldifarciminota bacterium | reverse complement strand
ATCCGTGTCCATCTGTGTTCATCTGTGGTTATGTGGTTACGCTTCTCTCTCCTGGTTTTCTAAAGAGCAACGCCGGGCATCTCGGCCCGGCGGTTCGCACCGATTCCATCAGCCGCGGCCGACCTGTCGGCGCGCTTGCGGCTCATCTCATCCTCGGAATGAGTATACACCGGCGTATACTTTCGGCGAGCCCCTGGCGGGTCCGAAAGCTCCCCCGCCGAACCGGCCCAAACTGCGCTGTTTGTAGGACTTGAGCATCGTGACGGCCGGTCCGGTTCAACACACAGGGGCCACTCGGGAGACTGCCTCAGGAATTGTCCCATCCGCTGTGGTCCGGGCTGCTGTCCGGGGAGACCCGGCCGCAGTTGGGGCCGTGGTTCCGCCCGCCGTCCTCGAAGCTGTCCCGACGATTGTCCCCGGGAGTGCTCGGCCGATAGCTCCGCCGGCTGTTCCGCCGGCTGCTCTTCCGGCTGTCCTGCCGATTGCCCGCCCGGCTGTTCCGAGGATTGCTCCCGGGAGTGCTGGGCCGGTGGTTCTCGCGGCAGCCCCTGAAGCCGCCCTGCCCGCCGCCGCACGGGCGGCGGGTCCGGCGGCCAGGCCCGCGGTCCGGACCGGCTGCCGCCGGCAGTCCGCCGGAACGGCAATCTACCCGGTTGACATCCGGGCTTCGGCGGCTAATATTTGCCCCGAGGGCCCGTAGTGTAGCCTGGTCAAACACGTCTGCCTGTCACGCAGAAGATCGCCAGTTCAAATCTGGTCGGGCCCGCTAGGAAATTTATGGGCCGCTACCTCCCGGCAGTTCTGCTCGCGGTGGTAGTGGCCCACTCGGCTGAAGTATCCCGGCCCCGAAGCTACCACCTGCTCGAGCAACGCGCCCAGCAGTTCGCCGAGGCGCTGGTCGCGGGCCGGGGCGCCGACATCTACGAGCTGTTCGTTCCGGCGTTCCGCGCCGAGAACGACTTCGGCCGATTCGACTCGACGCTCGCCGCCTGGTACGACGGCCGCCGGACGTCGATCGGCCGGGCCCGGGTCCAGAACGTCAGCGGCATCGGCGGGTCGGTCGCGACCTGGGTTGTGTTCCGGGGTGAGATCGACTATTCCTACGTCTTCGGCAGCTGGCTGTTCGCGGCCGACTCCTGGCGGCTCACCTGGCTTTCCAACATCATCGACCAGTCGTTCCAGTACGGCCGGCGCGACACGGCCGAGCTGCGCCGGGTCGCGACCGCGGCACTGCGCCACCTCGTTCTCGACCGCGGCATCCGGGCCATCCACCGCCGGCTGCCCATCCCCGACACGCTTGTCGTGGTGCTGCGCGACATCGGTGGCACCGGCGAGCTGGCCGTGCCGGGCCACGTCGTAGTCGCGGTCGAGCCGGCGCGGCTGCGCCGGCCCACGGACCTGCCCGGCGTTCCCTACCTGTTCGACTTCGCGCTGGTCCGCATCTTCGACGACGTCGCACTCTGCGCGGTCGACTTGAAACCGCCGGAGCAAGGCCGGCCCGGGACGCTGGACCGGCGTCGCGGCCTGCAACTCTACTTCCGGCGCGGGCCCGGCGGCTGGGAGTTCCTGACCCAGGGCCGGACCTGGTAGCCGGTTGACTCGCCCGGCGCCATCCTCGATACTGGAAGCGATGACCCTGCCCGGCCGACTGGTCGCACTCGCGGCACTTGCCCTGTTCCTGGCCGGTTGCCCCGGCCCGGACGGGGTACCGCCCGAGGTGGCCATCACCAGCCCGTCCGACCTCGACACCGTCACCGGCATCATCGCCGTCGCCGCCCGGGCAACCGACAACGACCGGGTCGCCGAGGTCCGGCTGCTGGTGGACGGCGTGCTCCACTCAACCGACTCCGCCGGCGACAACGGCCGCTACGAGTTCGGCCTGAACTCCGCCGCGCTCGACCCGGAGTCGCTCCACGCGCTCGCCTGCGTCGCAGCCGACCGGGCCGGCAACCGCGACACATCGGCGGTGGTGCGCGTCTTCGCCCGCACCGGAACCCATCACTCCGGGACCGTCGTCGCCGACGAGACCTGGCAGGCGGCCGGCAACCCGCACGTCATCGAGGGCGAACTGGCGGTTTGCGCGCTGCTCCGGCTCGAACCCGGGGTCGAGGTCCAGTTCCGGCCCGGTGCCGCGCTCGTCGTCGGCTCGGGCGGCGCCGGCGCGCTGCGCGCCGCCGGCACGGCCGCGGCCCGCATCCGCTTCACCGCCAACCGGCTCGCGCCCGCGCCCGGCGACTGGGACCGGCTCGCCTTCCTTTCCCCCCCGGTCCGCGACTCCAACCTGCTGCGTTACTGCACGGTCGAGTTCGGCGGTTCTTCGGGCGCGATGGTCTTCGCCGACCGCGCCGGGCTGGTGGTCGAGTCCTGCTCGCTTTCCGAAGCGGCCGGTGACGGCATCGCCGCCGCCGACTCCGGCCTGGCACGGCTCGAGGACACCGACATTCGCCGCTGCGGCGGGTTCCCGGTCCGGCTCGACCCGATGGACGTGCCGGTGGTCGGCGCGGCCAACCGGTTCGAGGACAACAGCCCGGACGCGGTCGCGGTGAACCCGGGCGCGGTGAACCGCAACACCCGCTGGGAACGGCTGCCCTGGCCCTACTGCCAGCTGGGCTTCACGAGCATCGCCGGTCCGGCCAACCCGACCCTGACAATCGCCCCGGGCTGCAGCCTGTTCTTCGCCGAGTCGGCCGGCGTGCGGGTCGGCGTCGGCCAGCCGGGCGCGCTCGCCGCCAGCGGCGCGACGTCGTTCATCTACCTGGGGCCGCTGGCCGACGAGTGGCAGGGCATTGAGTTCTGGTCGTTCTGTGACCCGGTCCGAGCAAGCCTGCGCAACTGCCACGTCCACCGGGCCGGGGCAAACGGCCTGGGCGCGGTCCTGCTCTACGGTTCGGCGGCGGTCACCGGGTGCCGGGTAACCGAAAGCCGCTCCAACGGTCTCAACTGCTCGGGCGCCGGGTTCAGCCAGTTCCTCGCCAACGAGGTCTCCGGTTCGGACTCGTTCCCGCTGGTCGTGTCGGCCGGCGCTGTCGGCACGCTCGGCACCGACAACCGGCTCACCGGCAACAACCGGGACACGGTCGCGGTCATCGCCGGCCGCGTCACGATCACCGCGCAGTGGCGCAACCTCGGCGTCCCCTACCTGGTGCTGGGCGAAGTGGCGGTCGGCTCCGGCTCGAACCCGACCCTGGCCATCGACAACGGCGCCTGCCTCGTCTTCGAGCAGGAAGCCGCGCTGGTGGTCGGCCGCGATTCGTTCGGTGCCCTGAGCTGCCACGGTACGCCCGACTCGATAACCTTCACTGCCCGGAACCCGCGACCGGGCGGCTGGCGCGGCATCCGGCTCTATGGCGACGCGGTCTCGACCACGCTCGACCGCTGCCGGCTGCTCTACGGCGGCTGGGACGGGCTGGGGATTCTCTACGTCCGGCAATCGGTGCCGACCATCACCAACAACGAGGTCGGCTGGTCGTCAACCAGTTGCGTGCTGCTCTGGGACACGCCGCTCGACCCGGACCGGCTCCGCGACGAGAACTGGCTCCACGACTGGAACCCGGACTACGAGGACGTGGAAGAAGGACCCTAGGGGAGGAAGGGTTCCAGGGTTCTAGGGTTCCCGGATACCAAGGTACCGACTGGGTCCGGATTCGCTCCTCACTGGAACCCTTGACCCCTCGACCACTGGGACCCTCTCCTACAGCGCTCCGATAAGCTCTTCGTAGCGACCGACCTGTTCGGCCTCGATGAGCTGGACATCGCCGAAGAGCCGGGCGATCTTCTGCTGGTCTGCAAGCCGGCCCAGCTTGGTGCCGCTGCGCGCCAGCCCTTCGAGCTTGCCGATGATGGCGCTGTTGCCGGCAATCAGATCGTCAATGACCGGGGCCTGGTCCGGCAGCGCCAGCCGCATCCACTCGAGGAACCGGTTCGCGCTCTCCTTGTGGGCGACCGTCGCCCAGACCAGCCGGTCGAGACAATCCTGGCTTCCGAGCTCGCCGCACACCGGGCAGAACGGGATCGACTCAAGGCTGACGATCAACTGGTCCCAGGCCTCGATGCCCGAAAGCCAGCCCTCGCCCGAGCGCACCTGGGCCAGTTCCAGCGCCTGGACCAACACCTGGCGCACCAGCTTCTCGGGCTCGACCCAGTCGCCGGCCCGGCTCACCACCCAGGCGCCCTGCACCGGCCCCACCAGCGGCTGCTCGGCCGAGGCGTCCATCGTCAGACCGTAGACCCGGCCCGATTCCTGGTCGAACCGGCGGGCGATTCCCCAGAAGTCGCGCCGGTAGTCGGGCCAGCCGCCCTCGACCAGCACCACCCGACCCCGCAGCAGCTCGCCCCGGATCGCGTCAGTCGCCGCAGCCGGGTCATCGGTCCCGCGCACCCGCTCCAGCTTCAGCCCGGCGGCTCTCGCGACTTCATCGAGGTAGACCCGGGCCTTGCCGCCCGGCCACCAGGCCCGACAGACGTCCGCGCGCGCGGTGAAGGTGAACGACTCGCCGGTCAGCGCCGCCAGCCAGTCATAGTCGGTGAACATCCCGAACTGGGTCATCGCGTCCTGGAGCGCCAGGGCGAGGCTGCTCGGGTGACGCGCCGACACCGGCATCACCCCCAGCGGCCCGGGCCGGGCGCCCACGACGACTTCCTGGTTGCGCCGCAGCAGGACCACCGGGATCGGCTCCCGGCTGCCGAGCGCCATCGCCTGGGCGTTGCGAATCTCGTCGTTGGTGCTTACCGGCTTGCCGTCATAAGCGATCACCAAATCGCCGGTGACAAGGCCGAGCGACTCGGCCTGGCTGAACGGCACCACCTTCCACACCCGGGGATGGGAAATGTCCTGGTAGACTGCGCCCGGCGGCCGGGCGCTCTCCTGCCGGCCGCAGCCGAGCAACACCGGCAGCAGCACGAGAAACGGAATCAGTCGCTTCATCGAACTCCCCCT
>JAFGQF010000245.1 GCA_016935775.1 Caldifarciminota bacterium | reverse complement strand
CCGGGTGCTGTACCGGACGCGGGGCGCGGAGCGGCGGGAGCGCGAGCAGAAGCTGGCCCGGGCCCGGTCGTGGGCCGAGGGCAGGGGGCTGGACCCGGGATTGCTTGACCGGTTGGGCGGGGCGGTGGTCCGGTTGTTCGCCGCGCTGGAGCAGGCCGGCGACCTGGACCGGCTGCCGCTGGGAGAGGAGGTGCGGCGGGCGCTGGCCCGGTCGCCGCGGCGCCGGGTGCGGACCGACGATGAACTGTGCCGGCGGGCGCGGGTGCTGGAAATGGCGCGCGAGCAGGCGGCGCGGGCCGCGGCCCGCGAGCCGGTGGTCATCGCGGCGCGGGAGCTGCTGGCGGCCGAGGGGTTGAGCGAGGCGCAGGCCGGGAACTATTCCGGGTTCGTGCTGGCGTTCCTTGGCGTGGCCGAGCGCTGGCCACCGGGTTCTGAGGAGCGGGCGGAGCGGGTGGTGCGCGCGGTGACGCTGGACTGCCGGCCGCACCACGACCCGGAACTTGTGCGCCGGCTGGCCGAGCTGGTGTTCAATGGGTGGGACGCGCGGCCCGGAACCGGGACCGGTCCGGCTTGACCGCAAGCCGGTTGTGCGTAGCATCATCCTGACGATGTCGCGGTACCTTCCTGCCGTCATCCTCGCCCTGACACTTGGCTTGCTTTCCTGCCTGCGGCCGAACGCCGAGCCGCAGGTGGCGTACGGCCGCGGCTCGGGCCACGTCGCGCCCGGCAGTGTCTACGAGTACCGGGTCGTGATCGAGGACCGGGACCGGGATTCGGTGCAATGCGCGGTCGACTGGGGCGACGGCACGCCGCCCGCCACCGGCGAGTGGCGACAGAGCCCGGCCGAGTACGTGTTCGGGCACTCCTGGCAGGAGCTGGGCCGGTACCGGGTGTACGTGACCTGCCGCGACAACCGCGGCGCCGAGGCCGCGCCGTTCCTGTTCACCTGGGTAAGTTGCGAGTCGCTGGTGGCGCCGACCGCGCCGACGGTGGACTCGACCTGGGGCGAGGAGGTGGGCTTTGTGGGCCTGCGCTACCGGTTCGGCGCGCGGGTGTCGGACCCGAACGGGGACAAGGCGAGAATCCAGTTCCGCTGGGGCGATGGCACCGAGTCGGAGTGGTCACGCTGGGCGCGCAGCGGCGACCGGGTGACGCTCTCCAAGTCGTGGGTCCTGACCGGCCGGTTCGCGGTCGCGGTCCGGGCCGAGGACAAGACCGGGCTGGTGTCGGACTGGAGCCCGGTAACGACCATCGCGATGCTGGCCGCGCCCGCGCTGCGCTGGGAGCGTTCGCTGGACGAGCCGGGCGGCGTGATGCCGCTCTGGTCCGGCAATGAACTGGTGGTGACGGACCGGGGCGCGGTGGTGAGACTGAACCTGCAGAACGGCAACCTGCTGGGCGAGTACACCGGGCCGGGCGCGGTGCGGCACGGGGCCGCATCGGAAGCGGCGGGCGTGTTCCTGCGCGAAGAGAGCGCGGCCTGGGGATTCACCGCCGGCGGGCAGAACTGGCGCGCGCAGGTCCCGGTCAGCGGTCTCGCGATGGCGCTGGGACCGGCGCTGTTGTGGGTGCCGGAACGCGACGCCTGCCGGCTGTTGGCGGTTGCCGACGGCCGGCAGCAGGCGCTGGTGGCCGTGCCCGACCTGAACCTTGCCGCCCCGGTCGCCGGGCCGGACGGTCACTGGTACTGCATCGGCGATTCGCTACGGGCGTTCCGGGCCGACGGCGAGCGGGTCGGGGCCTGGGCCGCGCCCGGGCTGCTGCCGGTCGAGTTCGCGGCCGGTCCGGCCGGGTTTGCCGGGGTACCGCTGTGCCAGGGCTGCGAGGTGGTGGTGTTCGGGTTCGACAGCACGGGGGTGCGCTGGCAGCAGCGGCTGGGCGTGCAGCCGATAACCGAGACCCCGATCGCGCCGGTAATCGGGCCGGACCGGCGGGTGTATGCCGCGACCCGGGATTCGGTGTTCGCCTTTGACCGCGACGGCAGGCGGCGCTGGGCGTGGGGGCCGGGAGCCGGCGAGCACGTCACCACCGGCACGCCCTGCCTTGGAAGCCGCGGCAACCTCGTGTTCGGCCTGGCCGGCGAGGAGGCGGGCGCGCTGGTCGGCCTGGACTCGACCGGCCGGGAAAGCTGGCGCGTGAGCCTGGGTACCCGCGCGCCGCTCGGGATCGTTCTGGCGCCGGACAGCGTGGTCTACGGCATCGGGATGGACGATGCGGCGGCGTTCGCGGTCTACGCGGCCGAGCCGCCGGCCCCGGACCCGTGCTGGCCGATGTACCGGCACGACGCCGGGCAGACCGGCCGGGTGTGGGGACCGTGAGGCAAATGACGAAGTGCGAATGCCGAGTGACGAATGGGCGGATACCGGGAAGCGGCGAATGTCGAAGGACGAGTGTCGAGTGACGAATGAAAGAACACCGGGAAGCGGCGAATGTCGAATGACGAGTGTCGAGTGACGAATCCCGTGATGACCGGGGACTCGATCCGGGATGCGGCGAACCGCATGCCGGTCATGTCCCCGTGCTTGACCGGGCCGCGCTGGTTTCTATAGTCATTGCCCTGATTCGACAGGGCTCGCGGAACAGCAATTCTCTGGAGGAACCGTGGAATTCAAGAACCTGAGGCTGACGAAAGACGGGCCGGTCGGCCGGCTGGTGTTCGACCGGCCGCCGGTCAACGCCCTGAACACCGAGACCGTGCTCGAGCTGGAGCAGGCGATGAGCTGGTTCGAAACGCAGGGCGAAGTGCTTGTCATCGTATTCACCGGCGCGGGCAAGGCGTTCGTCGCCGGCGCGGACATCGCCGAGATGAGCGGGTTTGAGCCGATGCAGGCGCGCGCGTTCGCGCAGAACGGCCACCGGGCACTGGAGAAGGTGGCCCGGATCGAGAAGCCGGTCATCGCGGCAATCAACGGTTTCGCGCTCGGCGGCGGGTGCGAGATAGCGCTGGCCTGCGATATCCGGGTGATGGCCGACTCGGCGAAGATCGGCCAGCCCGAGGTGAAGCTCGGGTTGATACCCGGTTTCGGCGGCACCCAGCGGCTGGCGCGGCTGGTCGGGCCCGGGGTCGCCAAGGAGTTGATAATGACCGGCGACCAGCTCGACGCGGCCGAGGCGCTGCGCATCGGGCTGGTGAACCGGGTGGTGCCGTCGGCCGAGCTGGAGGAGACCGTCAACGGGCTGGCGCGACGCATCGCGGCCAACGGGCCGACCGCGGTGAAGCTCGCCAAGACCTGCATCAACCGCGGGCTCGATGTTGACCTGAACACCGGCAACGCCTTCGAGATAGAGGCGTTCAATGTCTGCTTCTCCTCGGAAGAGCCGAAGGAGGGGACCCGGGCTTTCCTTGAGAAGCGGCACGCGGAATGGCGAAGTCCGAATG
>JAFGQF010000052.1 GCA_016935775.1 Caldifarciminota bacterium | reverse complement strand
TCGCCGATGCTGCCCGCCCGGGTGGAGAACCCGCCGGTGGACAGCGCGGAGAAGGCGTGGCAGACCGCCTCGAACGGCGCCATCCCGGCGAGCAGGTAGGCGCCGATGCCGGCCAGGCAGTAGGCCAGGTAGAGCAGCATGAACATCCCGGCCGACTTGCGGACGTGGGGCAGCAGCGGTTCGTTCCGGCCCTCGGCCGCGAGCAGCGCGGGCGCGAACGGCCCGACGATGGCCGCGAGCATCACGATGGCGAAGCCCGCGCCGCCGACGAACTGGAGCCAGCTCCGCCAGAGCAGCAGCAACCGGGGCAGCTCCTGGACCCGGAAGACCGACAGGCCGGTGGTGGTGATGCCGCTGACCGATTCGAACAGCCCGTGCAGGAAGGGCGCGCGCGCGCCGATGATGAAGGGCAGGCCGCCGACCAGCGCCGCGTAGAGCCAGGTGCCGGTGACGATGGCGGCGCCGTCGGTGAGATTCAGCGGGTGGCGCCGGCCGCCGCGGTTCAGGACGAGCAGCAGCACGCCGAGGATGAGCGACGCCCCGCCCGGCACCCAGAATGCCGGGGCGAGCGCGGCCTCGCGCGCGTCAAAGGCGAGCAGCAGCAGCGGGCCCAGGCAGACCAGGCCGTAGCAGGCGGCCAGCAGGCCGAAGGTGAACCCGTAGGCGGCCAGCCGCTCGCGCCGGAAACCGGCCTGGCACGCGCGGGCTTCTTCAGGCGGTCTCACCGGTGATCCGGCGGATTGCCGGGCCGAGTTCCTCGGGCAGGGCCAGCAACAGCACCCGGTCGCCGGCCGCGAACCGGAACCCGCCCCGGACCACGGTGGCCTTGCCTGCCCGGATGACCGCGCCGACAACGCACCCGGCCGGCAGCCCGAGCGCCGCCACGTCCGCCCCGACCGCGGGTGCGCCCGCGGCCAGCTCCACCTCGAAAACCACCAGCCCGCCGTCGCCGACCGGCAGGTGACCGACGAGCTCCTCGAAGCCGACCTGGCGCTCGATCATCTCCGCGAGCGTGGCGGTCAGGCTGATGGTCTCGGTGATGCCGAGCCGGGCGAACACCTCGACCTTGGCCGGGTCGTTGACCAGCGCCAGGGTCCGCGCCACGCCGAAACGCTGGCGGGCGAGCTGGCACATCACCAGGTTGTCGGCGTCGCGGCCGGTCAGCGCGGCCAGCAGCGCGGCCCGGCCCGCGCCCGCGTCATCGAGGACTTCCGGGTCGGTGGCGTCGCCGCAGACCACCGTCCCCTTCACCCGGCCGGCGAGCCAGTCGCACTCGGCCGGGTCCGGGTTGATGACCGTGACTGCCAGTCCCTTGGCGATCAGCGCCTGGCCGAGATACTGGCAGAGCCGGGCGCCGCCGGCGAGGATGTTGTGCATCACTCCCCCCTGCGGTCGAGCCGGTCCCGGAGCGCGCCGACCATCAGCCGCGCCGGGGAAATCGCCTCGACGCCAAGCTCGCGGTAGACGTCCTCGCGCACCGGGTCGTAGCAGCGCGCCAGCACCAGCTTCACCCCGAAGACGGACCGGCACATCTGGGCGACCATCAGGTTGAGGTTGTCGTCGCGGGTGACCACCGCCGCCGCGTCGGCCCGCTCCATCCGGCAGCGGCGCAGCACCGCCAGGTCGCCGGCGTCGCCCTGGACCGTGAACCCGGTGAACCCGGACGGCAGCGCCTCCAGCTTGGCCTGGTCGAAATCGAGCGCGACCACGCTGTGCCCGGCCCGTGACAGCTCGACCGCCAGCGCCGACCCGGTTTCGCCGCAGCCGACAACGACGACGTACACCGGCTAGTCCTCGGGCCGGCGGTCGCGCGACGCCGAGAAAGTCCCGCTGTGGTCGAGGTTGGCGCGCGCCTGCCGGTAGCCCGGGTCGAGCTGGAGCGCCACCCGGTACATCTTCTGCGCGGCCGGCACGTCGCCCTGGAGCTCGAACAGCACGCCCTTCAGGTTGAACGCCTCGGCCTTGGACGAGTCGAGCGCGACCGCCTTCTCGATCAGCCGGAACGCGGCCTCGAACCGGCGCTCGTTGATGCAGCGCTTGGCGAGCTGGAGGTAGTCCTGGTAGCTCTTCGCCCGCTCCTCGCGCAGCGCCGGGCGGTCGAACATCTCGCGCAGCAGCACCCGCACCTGGTCGGGCGTGACCGGCTTCTCGAGGAAATCCACCGCGCCGAGCCGCATCGCTTCGACCGCCCGCTCGACGGTGCCGTAGGCGGTGACGATCACCACCCGGACGTCGGCGTGCTCGCGGGCGACCCGCCGCAGCACCGCCATCCCGTCCATCCCCGGCATGTTCAGGTCGAGCAGCATCACGTCGAACCGGCGCCCGCCGAGCGCGGCGAGCGCCTCCTCGCCGTTCACCGCCGTCGCCACCTCGTACTCGGTCGCCTCGAGCGCCCGGGCCATCATCAGCCGGATGTTCTTCTCATCGTCAACGACCAGCACCGACTTGCGCTCAATCGGCTGTTCCATCGTCGCCCTCCTTGTTCTTCGCCCGGGCGGTCGGCAGCGTGAAGATGAACCTGCTGCCCCTGCCCGGCTCGCTCTCGACCCAGATTGCGCCCCGGTGGGCGCGGATGATTTCCCGTGCGATGGCGAGACCGAGCCCGGAGCCGCCCCGGTGCTCCTCGCCCTCGACCCGGTAGAACGGCTCGAACACCCGGCTCTGGGCGTCCAGCGGGATGCCCGGCCCGTCGTCCTCCACCGAAACGTACACCCGGCCGTGACCGCCCCGCGCGCCGACCCTGACCTCGCCGCCCGCCGGCGCGTAGCGCAGGGCGTTGCCCAGCAGATTGGCCAGCACGAGCAGGACCTTGTCCGGGTCGGCCAGTGCCGCCGGCACCGCGCCCTCGACCGCGCAGGCGAACCGGACGCGCTTATCCGCCGCCGGGCCGGCCAGCGCCTCGGCCGCCTGTTCGCAGAGCATCGCCACGTCGGTCGGCTCGGGGTGCATCTCGATTCGGCCGGCCTCGATCTTCGACAGGTCGAGCAGCTCGTAGACCGTCGACTTCAGCCGGTCGGTCTCCTCGCGCGCGGTCGCCACCAGCTCCCGGCCGCGCTCGTCGAGCGGCAGCTCGTCGAGCAGCCGAACCGCCATCGTCAGCGAAGTCAGCGGCGTCTTCAGCTCGTGGCTCGCGGTCATCACGAACTCGGTCTTGAGCCGGTCCAGCTCCCGGAACTTGCTGATGTCCTGCATGAACAGCACCACGCCCAGGCTCTGGCCGTCCCCGGTCCGGATCGGCGTGAAGGCGTAGCGGAAGTGCAGCTTGCGTCCGTCCCTCTCGACCGAGAACTCCTGCTCGCCCTCGGCCGGCGCCTCGCCGCGCTCGTGGGTGCGCTTGAGCTGCTCGAACATCGCCTCGTCGCGCATCACCTCCAGGAAATGGCGACCGATGACCTCGTCGCGGCCCCGGCCGACCGCGGCCAGGGCTGCCGCGTTGACGCTGGTGACCCGGTAGTCGGCGTCGATTGTCAGGATGCCGTCGCCGATCACCGCGAGGATGGCGTCCGCCCGCGTCCGCTCCGCGACAAGCCGGGCGACGTCCATGTCCCGGTACTGCTTCAGCCGCTTGACCATCGCGTCGAACGACCCGGCCAGCTGGCCGATCTCGTCGCGCGACGGCGGGGTTATGTAGACGTCGAGATTGCCCTCCGCGACCTCCCTGGTCAGTGCCGTCAGCCGGCGCACCGGCGCGGTGATGCGCCGCGACAGCCAGACGCTCAGCAGCGCGCCGCCGACCAGCGCCAGGACCCCGACGAGTATCGTCAAGGCCAGCGACCGGGTCGCCATCCGGCTGGTTCGCCGGCTGGCCCCGTACATCTGCCCCCGGTTCATATCGATCAACTGCTCCGTGCGCTCCTCGACCGCCTGCCGGGCCGGCACCACGCGCGTTTCGTAGAAACTCCGCGCCGCGACCGCCCCGAAGGGCAACATCCGGGAGAAGGCCCGGTGGCGCGCCAGGTAAACCGCGTAGAGCGATTCGGCGTCAGCGGCGGCGGCCTCCTCGCCCGGCAGGGTGATGTTGTCCTTCTCGCGCGCCAGCCACTGCAGGAAATCGGTCTCGGCCTGCGTGAACTCATCCTCCATGCCCGCCGAGGAACCGCCCAGTGCCGCCAGCTGGGCCGCGTCCTGGCGCGCAAGCGCCCGCAGCATCCCGGTGGCCGCCTCGATGCTCCGGTAGTTCTCGCTCAGGATGGACTGGGCCGACCGGCCCAGCTCGATCAGCAGCAGGAAGGCCCCGACCCAGACAAGCACGACCAGCGCCAGGTTGGCCGCCTGCCCGGCAAGGACCCGCACCCGCAGCGGAATCCGCATGCCGCATTGTAGCGTGGCTGGCGGCCGTGGCAAGCGCACGGGCCGCCCCCGGGGGCCGTGACGCAAGACCCGCTTTCGCCGCGCGGGCCACGTTCCCGATTCCGCACGCGGAATCGGGTCAGGTTTCCCGGTTGACCCGCTGCCGCCAGCGCTCGGCCACCCGGCCGTAGAACTCGTGCACCAGC
>JAFGQF010000244.1 GCA_016935775.1 Caldifarciminota bacterium | reverse complement strand
GTCGAAGAACCGGCCGATTCCAGCAAGCTTCGCGTCCCAGTCAACCGTTTCGAGGTTCGCGAGCAGCCGGTGGGTGGCGAAGATGACCAGCCCGGGGTCGGCGACGTTGACGAACGCCGCGGTCTTGAACCGCAGCGCGGCGTCGGCCGGCACCGGGCCCTCGGACTCGCGGCCGAGCCGGTAGTTGAGCGCGGTCTCGTAGCGGTGGTGGCCGTCGGCTATCAGCAGGACCTTGTCGGCCAGTTCGGCGCGAACCTTGCCGATGACGTCCGGG
Source organism: Caldifarciminota bacterium (assembly GCA_016935775.1). Lineage (GTDB taxonomy): Bacteria > Hydrothermota > Tepidihabitantia > Tepidihabitantales > Tepidihabitantaceae > DSBX01. The sequence goes on along the minus strand of JAFGQF010000244.1, from coordinate 3,065 downwards.
TCGGTGACGGTCCAGACGCGGTGGGCCACGCCGAACTCGTCGGTCGCGGCAAGGTCCGGCTCGCCTTGCGGCTCGAGCAGCCGGTCCACCCGGAGCTCGGGGTCGGAGAAGAGCATGAAGATCTGCTCGTAGTCCTTCTGCGTCGCCTTGAGCAGGCTCATCCGGTCGGCCTTGGCCTTGGAGAGCGTGCGCTCGTGGGGCAGGACCGTGCCTTTCTCGAACTCGTCCACCCGCAGCGCGGCGATGAACCCCTTGCGCACGCGGCGCACGCCGAGCGCCTCGAACTCCTGGTGGTAGACGTAGAGCGCGGGCCGGTCGGCCTTGACCAGCACGCCCTTGTCCAGCCACTCCCGGCAGAGCGCCGCCGAGCCGTCGTAGCTGTCGGGCAGTATCAGCCGGACGAAGTTCTCGTCGTTTTCGGCGATGTAGGCCGCGCGCATCTCGGGCGTGACCTTGTCGTAGGGCTGGCTGATGAGCGCCGCGAGCTCGCCGGCGCGGCCGGGCGCGTAGCGGATGCCGGGAAACGGCCTGATGTCGGCCATCTTGCCGCGCTCCTACCTGCCCAGCAGGGCGTCGCGGACGTTCTCGGCGATGCCGATGCCGGCGCGGAGCTGGCCTTCCTTTGCCTGGGCGCCGATGTGGGGCGAGCCGTAGACGTTGGGCAGCGAGAACAGCTTGAAGTCCTCGAGCGGCTCCTTGCCGTAGACGTCAACGCAGGCCATCGCCACCTTGCCGGTCTTGCAGGCCTCGTAGAGCGCGTCCTCGTCCACGATGCCGCCGCGGGCGCAGTTGACGAACACCACGCCGTCCTTCATCCGGGCGAACTGCGCGGCCCCGAGCATCCCGGCGGTCTCCTCGGTGCGGGGCAGGTGGAGCGAGATGTAGTCGGCCTGGGGCAGCAGCTCGTCCAGCCGGCAGACCGTGCCGTACAGGCACTCCTTGATGTAGGGGTCGAGCACGAGCACCTTCATTCCCAGCGCCTCGGCGCGTTTCGCCAGCTCGGTGCCGATGCGGCCCGAGCCGATGATGCCGAGTGTCTTGCCGAACAGCTCGGTGCCCTTGAACTTCTTCTTCTCCCACTTGCCGGCGCGCATCGAGACGGTGGCGTTGACCAGGTCGCGAGCCGCGCAGAACATCCAGCCCAGGGCCAGTTCGGCGACCGATATCGAGGTCGCGGCCGGGGTGTTGACCACCTTGATGCCCTTCTCCTTCGCGGCCTCGCGGTCGACGTTGTCCAGCCCGACACCGGCGCGGCCGATGCACTTCAGGTTCGTGCCGGCCTCGATGACCGGGCGGGTCACCTTGGTCGCGCTGCGGACAATGATGGCGTCGTAGGCCGGGATGGCGGCGAGCAGCTCCTCGGGCGGCAGGCCGGGCCGCTCGTCCACCTCGAGCCCGGCGGCCTTGAGGATTTCGACCCCGGCCGGGGCGATCGGGTCGGTGATGATGACTTTCACAGTAACTCCTTTCGTGAAGGTTGCCTGCGGGCGCAGAATCGTAGCCGAGGCGGGGCAGAAGTCAACGCCCGGACTTGACAACCGGCCCGAACCGGCCTACAACTGTGGCGAGCGGCGAGGGGACGGCGGCCGGTCTACGGACGGCCCGCGCCCGGCACCGCTCCAAACGAAGGAGGTGGCAATGCAGCGGTCAACGTTCGCGCTGGTCCTGACGCTCGTCCTGGCCGGGATTCTGGCCGGGCAGGCGTGGCAGGCCGGACCCCAGTCGCCGTTCGGGTACACCCGGTTCGACGGCGAGTACTTCCCGGGCACCAACAAGGTCTATTTCCTCGGCGGCAGAATCGGCAACGCCACGACGCTCGGCGACATCTGGAGCTACGACCCCCAGGCCGGCAGCTATGCCGATGTCGGGGTGGACATGCCCAAGGTGGTGTCGAACTACGACATCTGCCTGTTGCAGGACGACCACGACCTGCCCGCGGGCGACACCTTCGGGCTCTACATCGTCGGCGGCCGCTACGACCAGGCGCCCAACTACACCGACTCGGTCCAGGTCTACTACCCGGTGAGCAACACCGCCCGGATACTGGACACCGACCTGTTCCCGGGACGGGCCGGCGGCCAGATAACCGTCGCCCAGTCGAGCATCGAACACGGCAACAAGATGTTCGTCTGCGGCGGGTTCAGCCAGACCGGCAACGCGACCTCGGCCGAAACCTGGCTGTTCGACCCGCTGGCCGCGGCCGGCACGCGCTGGACGCAGTTGCGCGACATGATGCTCGGCCGGGCCTACCCGATTGTCGCCCGGGTGGATTCATTCATCTACGCCATCGGCGGCGACACCTGGCGCGACCCCAGCCTCTACGCCCAGTCCCAGTGCCAGCGGTTCAACCTCAACGACACCGCGGCCGGCTGGGAACTGATAGCTTCCCTGCCGGCCGTGAACGGCCAGGCGCGCGGGTTCGGGTTCGACTCCGACTTCCCGGGCAGCTTCGCGGGCAAGGTCGTGGTGGCCGGGCGCGGGGTGTGGCCTTCAGAGTCGGCGCACTGCTACATCTACGACGTGGCCACCAACACCTGGGACACCTTCCCGCGCATCGCCCAGCGGCGGCGCAACCACGCGGGCGTCTACCTGCCGGCCGAGGCCGGCGGTACCGGCGTGCCCGGCATCTGGATATTCGGCGGGCGCCAGGACTCGGACACCAACTGCCTGCGCCAGAGCGAGTACTACCCGATTGACGTGGTCGGGGTGGAAGAAGGGTGCGGCGGGCCGGTGGCCCGCAGTCTCGTCGCGCCCAACCCGGCGCGCACGGTCCTGCACCTGTCCGGGCACGCGCCGGCAAGCCTGCTCGACATCTCGGGCCGCGAGCAGTTCCGGCTCAGGCCGGGTGCCAACGACATCCGCTCGGTCGCGCCCGGGGTGTACTTCGTAGGAGAGGGTTCAAGGAGTCAAGGGTTCAAGGGTTCCAGGGTGACCAAGGTCGTGATACAGCGGTAGGGTAGAGGACGGCTACTCAACAGCGGCGGCGGGGCAACCCGCCGCCGCCGTTCTCCGGGCGACAAAGACGCCGAGGACGCCAGGCGGACAACCACAGAGCCGCGGGGCAG
>JAFGQF010000243.1 GCA_016935775.1 Caldifarciminota bacterium | reverse complement strand
GTTGCCGTCGTAGATCAGCGACGCGGTCCCGGTCGGCGAGACGACCCACACGTCGAACCCCTCGAGAGCCAGCGTGTCGGGCACGAAATCGGTCGTGATGAAAACCGAATCGGCGACGGAACCGGGCGGGAAAGGGTCACCGTCGAGCTCGAATGTGAACTCCGCTTCGGTCAAGCCGGGGTTAGCCAGGTGGGTCGAATCCGGCGTGTAGCCATCCATGTCGAATTCAAGCCAGGCTCGCGAGTTGACGGCCTTGAATGCCGAATCCTCGCCTCCCTGGCCATCGCTGCACGCCACGGTGACGGTGCCGGCGGTGGCGCTGTCAGGCGCGGTCCACTCGACGCTCTCACCTGTGGTGGCCGAGAGTGTCCCGGCCGTGGCGCTCCACGAAAAGGCCAGTGAATCGTCGTCCACGTCCGTGGCGCTGACGGCGAGCACGATGACCGCCCCGGGCCTCACCGTGGTGTCCGGCGTGGCGGTCAGCGAAGTGATGACGGGGTCGTGGTTCAGCTCACCGCAACCGAAGAGCAGTCCGACCAGTCCCGCCGCCGCCACTGCCAGCAGTGGTGCGATACGTTTGGGGTCCATCTTCTTTCCTCCTTCTGTTCGGGTACCAAGGTGTACCTCGTTTCGCTTGCCGTGATGCACTGACCCGGCAGGGGCCGGGCCGCGCGCACCGTTCATAAGAGGTGGTTATGCACCGACCGTGCCAGGTGGGAAAACACGCTTCGCCGCCGTACCGGGGTCCGCTCAGACGCCTGCCGCAGGATGACGACGCGGGGACGCTGCCGGGCAGGCGTGCCGACAGCCTGCGGGGCAAGGGCCGGCGGTGGAAAACGAGGCCGCGGGCCGGTGCAGCCTCGGAGGCGGGCAGGTTGACGGGAAATCCTGGTTGTCTCCCCGGGGAGAACGACATTCTCCGGGGAGAGACAGAAACCGGGCTGTTGTCGGGGGCGGCTAGTTGCTGGTCCGGGTCTGCGTCGGAGTGGCGAGCCCGTAGCGCTTCATTATCCGGTACAGGCTGGGACGGACGATGCCCAGGATGGCGGCCGCCTCGGCCACGTTGTTGTCGGTCTGCGCCAGCACCCTCTCGACCGTTTCGCGCTCGGTGCGCTCCAGGGCGACCTTCAGGGTCCCGTCCGTCGGAACCTTGGCCTCAGCGCCGAGGAACGAGCGCAACTCATCGGCCTCGACCGGGTTCGTCTCCGCCATTATGACAACGCGCTCGACGAGGTTCCGCAGCTCGCGGACATTGCCGGGCCAGTCGTAGGACCTGAGCACGCGCCAGCTGTCGGCCGTGAAGTCGAGCGACCGGTCGTAGTCCGACCGGAACTGGTCAAGGAAGTAGTTGGCGATTAGCTCGATGTCCGCGGTTCGCGCCCGCAGCGGCGGCACGTCGATGGTCACGACGTTCAGGCGGTGATAGAAATCCCCCCGGAAGTGCTTCTGCTTGACCAGCGCCTGGATGTCCTTGTTGGTCGCGGCGACGACCCTCACGTCGAGACGGAGGACGCCGCTGCCGCCGACCCGCTGGACCTCGGAGTCGTTCAGGAAACGCAGCAGCTTCGCCTGCGCCGGCAGGCCGAGGTCGCCGATCTCGTCGAGGAACAGGGTGCCGGTGTCGGCTTCCTGGAGCTTGCCCATCCGCGCCGCGCCGGCGCCGGTGAACGCGCCCTTCTCGTGGCCGAAGAGCTCGCTCTCGATCAGCTCCGCGGGGATTGCCGCGCAGTTCAGGGGGACGAACGGCCGCGCCGCCCGCGGGCTCTGCAGGTGAACGGCCCGGGCGACGAGTTCCTTGCCCGAACCGCTCTCGCCGGTGATGAGCACGCTGGCAGAGGTCGGCGCGACCCGCGCTATCAACTTCCAGACCCGCCGCATCGCGGGCGAGTCGCCGACCATCTTGTGCCGTTCCTGGAGTTCGTTCCTGAGATGCTCGACCTGCCGCCGCAGGTCGGTGCTGTCGAGCGCGTGCCTGACCGCCACCAGCACGTGCCCGGGGGCGCGGGGCAGTTCGAGGAAGTCGGTCGCCCCGAGTTTCAGCACCCTCACCGCCGTTGTCGCCGAGACGCTGTCGGCCATCATGATGACCGGCGGCGCCGGGGAAACCCGGCGGATCTTCCGCAGTACCTCGATGCCGCTTGAGTCCGGGAGCACAGGGTCGAGCATCACGAGGTTCGGCGGCCGGTCCTTCGTCGCGGCAAGCAGGCTCTGCCCGTCCGAGAACGACTGGCACTCGTACCCTCCCCGGGTCAGCACCTTATCCAGCTCTGCCAGCACATCGGGGTCCGCCCCCGCGACGTACACCAGCGGCTTCACGACGCTCCCCCGATGTCGCACTGCCGAGCGCGATGCCCTGCCGGCCGAAGTCCGCCTGCCATCGTAACCAGACAATAGTGTCTCAGGCGACAATTGTCAAGCTAACGCCGGGTCGCAGCCCCGCGCCGGGGAGTCAGGGGGATGTAACACCACTACGCCGGTTTTCGGCAGTTCCGGCCCCAAACACAGACCATCCCCCCAACCCGATCAACTCACCGGCCGGGTGCCCCGCCGGCGCGGCCGGTGTTCCGGTTGTCGCGATGGAACTTCGGCCAGGGAGCGTCGGACAGCGGTTCGCGGGCGACCACGGCATAGAGCCGACCGTTTCGGCAGCCGACGTAGACTGTACCGTCCGCCCCGAAGGCCGGGGAGCTGGTTATGTCGTCCGGCAGCTCCAGCTTCCACTTCACGGTGCCGTCCGGGTGAACCGCGTACAACCAGCCGTCGTCGCTGCCGAAGCACACCGTTCCATCCCGGGTAAGGGCGGGCGACCCGTCGATATCCCCCCCGGCCTTCAGCGACCACTTCTCGGTCCCGTCCGGGTTGACCGCGTACAGCTTGTTGTCCCTCGACCCGAAATAGATGGTCCCGTCGCGGCCGATGACCGGGGAACAACGCGCCGCTGACCCCGAGGAGAATGTCCAGTTCTCCTGCCCCCCAGCACTCAGACAGTAGAGCTTCCCGTCGTCGGCGCAGAAGTAGAGTTCCCCGCCCGGCCCGATGGCCGGGCTCGACCTGATATCGTCGCCGGCCTCGTACTCCCACTGCGGGCTGCCGTCCGGGGCGACCGCGTAGAGACAGTCATCCAGCGACCCGAAGTAGACGGTCCCGTCCGCGCCGACAGCGGGCGCGGAGAGGTTGCCTCCTACCCTGAACTCCCAGCGCTTCGAACCGTCCGGGTTCACCGCGTAGAGCCGGTCGTCCTCTGACCCGACATAGACTGTGCCGTCGGTGCCGATCGCCGGAGAACCGACGTCGTCTCCGGTCTCGAAGGACCAGCGCGCGGAGCCGTCCGGGTTGACAGCGTGGAGGCGGTCGTCATTCGACCCGAAGTAGATGGTGCCGTCCTCGGCGACTGCCGGGGCCGACCGGACGTAAGAACCGGCCCAGTACCGCCATTTCCTGGTGCCGCCCGGCCTCAGCGCATACAGGTACCTGTCGTCCGACCCGATGTACACGGTTCCATCCGTTCCTACTGCCGGGGCAGACCGGACGTCGTCGCCGGTACCGTAGGTCCAGGCCAGGCTGCCGGTGCGGGGCAGTACCTCAACCTGCAATCTCGACGACCAGTCGGACTGATGACCGCGGGTATCCTCGGTCTGTACCGACAGCCGGTACATCCCGACTTGGGGCCAGTAGTGCGCGAATCGAACCTCGGTCCCGCTCTCCACCCATTCGCTCCAGCCGGTCGTGTCCCCATCACCCCAGTCAACCCGCAGGCTGACGAGGTTGGCGTCCGGGTCGTTCGCGCTGACCCTCACCTCGTATCGGTCGCCGAGTTCGCAGGCCGGCTCGCCGGCCGGCGCCTCGACCAACGGCACCCGGTTGACCTGGCAACCGGCGATGACCAACCCGGACAGGACTGCCGCTACCAATGTCCTGTGCAGTGCGGTCATCGTCTATCGCGGCAACACGACCTTCTGCGCCCCGCCGCGGCCATCCTGCACCAGGAAATAGGTCCCGGGCGCGAGTCCGAGCAGCCGGTTCTCTCCCGGGACTAGAGACATCACGCGACGGCCGGTCACGTCGTGCAGAGCAGCGGCGTTGGAACCGTACAGCCTGACCGTACGGCCGACCAGCGAAGGCCCGGTCGCGCTCCACAGGTCAGGCCCCTGCTCCGGACCGCGTATCGCCACGACCGAACTCACCGACAACACGAACACACGGCTCTCGATCTCGTCGCAGACCAGATGGCTGAGCACCCCGGAAACCGGGAGTGCGCCGCGTGCCTTGAAGGTGCGCCCGTCCACGAACCCGACCAGGCTCTCCCCGACCCAGCAGGCCAGCCCGCTGTTCCGGTCAATGCCAAGGGCATCGGCAACCTCGGGCAGGCCGAGGCGGCCTGCCACCGTGTCAACGCGCGGGTCGATCCGAACCAGCTCCCCTGATGTCAGGCCGCAGAGTACCTGACCGCTCGCCGGGTCCGTGCACAGCGAAGTCGGCACACCCCCCAGGACAGGACCAGGTCGAACGCTCAGACCGCGCGTGTCATAGGACACCAGTTCCCCGCCGGACTGGCAGTACAGCCGCCCCTCGGCCGGCGACTCGGCCAGCAGTTCGTGGCGGCCGTCGGCCAGCGGCAGCACGGCAAGCAGGCGCTCGGCCGCCAGGTCAACCACCGCCAGGCCCTCGTCTCCCCGTCCCACAACGTACAACCGGCCCGTTTCGCAACTGAGCAGGCACCCGTCCGCCCGGAAGCCCAGCGGGATCGTATCGAGCACGCGACTGCCGTCGCCGGCCAGTACGGTGACGCCGTCGCTCATCGAGCCGCAGCAGTACACCCGGTCGCCGCAGGTCACCAGTGTGTCCGGGTCATGCACGCGCAGTGTTCCGACTACCTCCATCGCCGCCGGGTCAATCACCGCCACCGAGTTCGCGCCAGTACCGCCGGCGAACAGTAACCGGCTTGACTCGTTCCAACACAGGGCGGCGATGTTGAAACCGACATCCACTTCACCGACGAAAACATCATCCCGGGTGTCCACCACGCTCACCACGTCCGGGTCCGGCCCGACCAGGCTCAGCCGGAGGTTGGCGGCGTCAAACACCGGGCTGTGCGGCACGGCCCAGGTACTGGTTCTCGCGACCAGCGAATCGCGGCCCGGGTCAATGAACAGCACCGCCCGCCAGTCATAGTCAACGCAGCAGACCTCGGCGGTCAGAGGGTTCCAGGCCAGCGCTACCGCGTAGGAGACGCCTTCGACTTCATCCACGAACTGCTCCCAGTCGAGGTCGTAGACCAGCAGCTCCCCGTAGTCCTCATCCGCGCAGTAGAGCTTGCGACCGTGCTGGCCAACGGCCAGTCTCGTGATCCAGCCCCGGACATTCTCCACGACCCGCAGCCGCCGCCCGCCTGCGTCAATCACCGCCAGCCCGGACCCATCAGTGGCGCAGTAGACGCGGTCGTGGACACTGTCGTAGGTCATCGTGGTCGGGTACGACTCGTCACCGAGGGGTATGTCGGCGACTATGCTGTCGGTCCGGCAGTCGATGCCGATGACCCGCACGCAGGAATCCTCCACCCCGCACCAGACGATGTCATTCCGGTCGTCGTAGCACATCGTCGAAACCCAGCTGCAGGGGTCCAGGGATACCCGGGCGACGACCGAGTCGCCGGCACCATCCACCACCACCACCCCGATCCAGGTGTCGTCATCGCAGGCATGGAAGTAGACTTTGTTGCTTGCCGGGCTGGCGGCAAACGGCATCCAGTCATCGTATTCATCGGTGTAGCCAATTGCCAGCCGGGTCCGCAGCTCGCCGGTCGCGCCATCGAAGACAAGCACGCTGTCCTCGAAAGCGCAGTAGACCTTGCCGTTCGCGGGGTTGCAGCCGCCGCCGACCAGTTCGATATCGGCATCATCGTAGTCGTGCTGCGCCACCAGCGTGCAGGCCGCGGCATCAATGAACGAGACAGAGACCTCTGCCACCACGCAGACCCGGTTGTACCCCGGCAACGCAAGCAGGCCCAGACACCAGTCGCATTCACGAAGCTGCAGCCAGGCGACACGCTCGTGTGTGGTGCCGTCGATAGCCAGCAATTCCATCGCCTCCTCGTCGGTGACGAACAGCCGGTTACTGGAAGTGTCGAGGGCCATCAGCCACGGGTAGCGCATCGTCGAACCCACCGAACCCAACGGGATAACCTTGTCCAGGGACTGGCCGGGGACCGCCGTCGCGACCAGCGCGAGAATCGCCAGGCGAAAGACGTGGCGCAGCACCTATTCTCCTCGCGGACAGACTAGCTCACCCCACCCGCTTGTCAACGCCCGGCCTTGGCCGCAGCCTGGCACCCGCGATGCGGTCGGCCCCCGCCCGGCCTACGGCTTGGGCTCGGGGACGCTGAACACGTCGGTGCGGACCTTGGCCAGCACCGCCGGGTCGCAGCCCCGCGCCGGGGAGTCAGGGGGATGTAACACCACTACGCCGGTTTTCGGCAGTTCCGGCCCCAAGCACAGACCATCCCCCCAACCCGGTCAACTTACCGGCCTGCTCGGCTGCGCGGCGTCCGACCAACGCTCAGCGCACCAGTACCAGCTTTCTCCGCTCGGCCTTGCCGCCGGCCTGCAACTCGCCGAAGTAGATACCGGCCGATACCCGGCGCCCGCGCTGGTCCCTGCGGTCCCAGACCGCCCGACCCGTGCCGGCCGGGCTCTCGCCGTCCTGTACCGTCCGCACCAGCCGGCCCAGCATGTCGTACACCGCCACCCGCACGTGCTGCGCGTACGGCAACTGCCAGCTCAACGTCACGTTGCCCAGCGCCGGG